>JBPYEE010000724.1:0-3761 GCA_051985095.1 Vicinamibacterales bacterium
CGCGACGGTCGGACAGTCCGTATCCGCGTGGGTGGCAGTACTGTGGTGACGGGAGAAGGGAGTATTACGGTGCCGGCGGGGTACTAGGGCTAAACGGCGGTGTCAGGTGTCAGGTGTCAGGTGTCAACAAACCACGAGGCCAGTCACGGCGCACTGCGACTGGCCTCGCGATTTCTTGACACCTGACACCCGACACCCGAAACCGCCGTTCAGCTCTTCATTTCCTCTCCGCCACCAGCACCACGAACGTCCCCGCCACTGGCCGCGGGTATCGCTGGCCCGGGACCGGCTCGAGCTTCGCGGTGACGAGGTAGACCGTGTGGCTCTTGAGGTCGATCGCCATGGTCCGCGCACCCGGCTCCGTCTTGACAGTGCCGACTGCGGTGAACTTGTCGGGCGAGTCCTCGTGGACGACGGTGAGTGTGCCGTCGCCGTTGGAGCTGAAGGCGAGACCCGTGCCGGGGTCAAACCGATTGGCATCGACCCCTGCGCCGATTGGTACCGTCGCGATCACTTTTCCGGCCTCACCGTCGGAGATCGCCATCATGTGGTTGTGGCATCCGCTGAACAAGCGGTGATGCTCGCGGTCGATGGCGAGTCCGGAGGGACTCTCACACGGAGCAAGCGCCCATTGGCGAAGGATCTTGAGCGTCTTCAGATCGATCGCGACCAGCAGGCTCTTGTCCTCGATATTCGCGTAGACAGTCCCGTGACCGTCCGACACCCCGAATTCCGGCCCGCCCGGTAGCTGGACATTACCAACCACCTTTCCGGTACGGCCGTCGACAACAGTCGCCGAGTGCGAGTCACCGTTCATGCTCACGGCGTAGTGAGTCGCGGGATCGTACAACATGGCGTCATCGTCGGCTTCCGTTTTGGCAGTGCCGAGGGGCTTTAACGTCTTGAGATCGAAGATGTGGATCGCGGAATCGCCCGCCGCCGTGATGAATCCGCGTCCGAGATCGTACGCCAACGCGACGCCGTGCACGTGCGGGGTGTTGGGAATGTCGCCAATCACCGCACCTTTATCGGGATCGATCACCTGGACATGCGAGCCGCGCGTGATGAACAGGCGATGAGCGGCAGTATCGAAGGTGAGATAATCCCAACCACCCTCGCCACCGAGCGGATATCGCTTGGTGACGGAGTAACCGGGATCCTGCGCGGCCGCAGTCTGCACGAGCGGCCCCGCGACGAGACATCCAATGCCGATAGCTGTAAGGAACGGGCGCATTGACGTACCCGGGCTAAGGGGGAAAGGCGATCTCACTGCCCGGCAAGTTAGGAGTGGCACCTGACGGGGGGATTACAAAGGGCGAGACGTTGGACGTTAGAACAACATCCGAGGCGCCAGTCTGCGGCACCGTCGGCCACCCTCTGGGTTGTTTCCAACGTCGAACGTCTAACGTCCAACGTCTCGCCCCTCAAAACACCTCCACCGCCTCCCTCGACACCTTCGTCGTATCCCCCACGTACGCGAACGCCACATCCCGCATGTAGGTCCGCGCGACGCGTTGGATGTCGCTCGGTGTGACGCGGCGGAGATCATCGACGAACCGATCGGCATCGCGATAGTCCCCCTGATACAGCTCCGCCCGTGCAAGGAAGTTGGCTTGGTCGGCGTCGGTCTCGTTGTCGAGGAAGTACTCCGTGATGAACTGCTGGACCAGATGGTCGAGTGCCGTCGGATCGACGAGGTTGGCTTGCAAGAGAATGATGTTGCTCCGCATGAGGTTCAGCACGGTGTCCGGCTGGGTCGTGGTGACGTACAGGCCGCCCGCTGACACCGCGTGATCCAGGAAGGGCGCATTCACCGCGTACGACAGGTTCCGCCGTGTGCGAATGTCGGCGAAGAGCTGTCCCGAGAGCGCAGAGGTTGCGAGCCGTAGCGCCTCGTAGTCGGGGCTCTTCGCCGGCGGTCCGTGGAAGTACCCGAGGATGTAGTTCGTCGGCAGCGCGCGGGAGCGCGTCACCAGTGTCGTCGTGATCGGACGCATCGCGGCCGGAATTGTCCACTGATATGTGCCTGCCGGCAGTCGGCCGAGGGACGCGTGCACCAGTCGCTGAACGTGCGCCGCGTCGACGTTGCCGACGATGACGATGAGGAGCCGCGACCGAACCATCTGCGTCGTCTCATACTGCCGGAGGGTCGATCGGGACAAGCCGCTGATTGACCGCTCGGTACCGACGAGCGACCGGCCATACGGAGTGCCGGCGAACGCCGCGCTGTCGGCAAGCCACTCGACGAGTGCATCTGCGTTGTCATCGCGCTGTCGCACGGCGGAGAGGTACTGTTCGCGAATGATTTCGACGTCCGCCGAGTCAAGTCGCGGCGCCATGAGTCGATCAGCCATGATGGCCCACGTCGAATCGAACGTCGAGGACGTCGCGCGCGCACCAACGATCGTCCAGTCGAGTTGCGGATCGACGACGATCGTCGTACCGAGCCGCGCCATGTCGCGGCGCAACACCGTCTGTGGATAGTGAAGCGTGCCGCGCTCGGAGACGTCGAGCAGGAAAGGTTCGATCCCCGCGGTCTCGTCGGTCACCTGACGCACTCCGCCGAGCAGATACACGTTGGCGGACACGACGTCGTTGCTCACGACCCGGCGCAAGATGACGGGAATGCCGTCGACGACGAAGCGGGTCGTGTCTGCGGCTGCCGTCGGCGCCATGTGCAACGCTCGCGGCGACGCGCCAATCAATGCGGACGCCATGAGCGACGCACGCCAGACCCGACTCATTGTGTCGCCCCTTTGAGCTCGGCTTCAGTCAGGCCAATCGCAGCACGGTCGGCAGGCGCGATCAACACACCGGTCACGTGTGGCTGGCCCACGATGTAACGGCGAGCATACGCCGCGAGATTCTGCTGAGTCTGCGCGGCCATGTTGTCGACGTATCCGTAGTAGTACTCGAGGTTCGCAACGCTCCACCAGAACCCGACGGTGTGCGCATAGCCAGACGCCCGTTCGCGCCCGAAGGCGGAGTTGACCGCGCGACGCGCCTTGACCTCGGCTAACTCCTCTTTTGACACATATCCGACGCTGTCGAAACGCGCGATCTCGCGATCGAGAGCCGCGAGCGCGGGCTTCAATTTGTCCGGCGTCGTCTGCCCGCTGATCGTGATCGGTCCGGTGTGATTCAGCGTGTAGTAATTGACATCGATGGATTGGAACAGGCCGGCATCGACGAGCCGCTGTTGAAATGTCGATCCGGGTTGATTGAGAGCGTCGGAGAACACATCTGCCGCATATGTCGCCCCGGATCCGCACCAACACTCGGCCCCTGCCACTGCCTGATGATGCTCACGGCGCCCACGGGTGCTTCGGTGATCACCGCGTCGTTGCCTGCCAGCGGTGGGATGGGCGGAATGGGATGGGCAACGAATGGATCAGGCGCGCGTGGCCAATCCCCATAGAGTTTTTCTGCGAGCGCGAACACCTGCGTCGAATCGACATCACCCGTGATGATCAGGGCCGCGTTGTTCGGGACGTAATACCGGTGCTGGATTTCGTGCATCTGCTCGGGCGTCACACGACGAACGACGTCGCGATCGCCTATGACGTTCTTCCGGCTCCAATTGCCCGGCCAGAGCTTCTGTCCCATCGTCTGCATCAGCGCGAAGAAGGGATTCGCCTCTTGCCTGTCGTATTCACCGATCACGACTTCCTTCTCGCGCGCGAGCTCGTCGGGGCGAAAGAGCGGTGTGCGCAGCGCAGCCGCCATGAACCGAAGTCCGCCGGCAAGACTGTCTGACGGGA
>JBPYEE010000725.1:0-6365 GCA_051985095.1 Vicinamibacterales bacterium
GAAAACCCGCAGAAAGGGTTCTACGCCACGGCGAACAACTACCAGTTTCCGCCTGATTACGCGTACCCGGATGCACAGCACCACACGGCCACCGAACCCTTCCGTGCGGCGACCATCGAGGAATTCCTGGCGTCGGGGCGGCTGCACACGGTTGCAGACATGGCGTGGCTGCAGAATGACGACCTCTCGATCCCGGCGCGCGAAATCGTCCCCTTGCTGCGCAACCTGAAAACCTCGGACGCGGCCGTCCTGAAAGCGCGGGACATGCTACTGGGATGGGACCACGTCCTCGACAAGGACTCGGTGCCCGCGGGCATCTACGAGATGTTCCAGCGCCGGCTGCTCGCAAATATGCGGGATCTGCTGGTGCCGCGCGAAGCCCGTGAGGTGTTCGGGAACATCGGGATGAAGAAGATCATCAGCCTGCTGTACGCGCCGGACGGGCAGTTCGGTGAGCATCCAGGCGATGGACGCGACAAGCTGCTGCTGACAAGTCTCGAGCAGGCGGTCGCGGAGCTGACGCAAAAGCTCGGCCCCGAGATGAACCGATGGCAATACGGACAGGACAAGTATCACCACGCCCTCATCCACCATCCACTCAGCGCTGCTGTCGATGCGCAACTCCGGCGGCAGCTCGATGTCGGTCCGGCGCCGCGTGGTGGCGACAGCTACACGGTGACTGCGACGGGCGGAGCAGACAACCAAGCCTCCGGAGGGTCGCTGAAAATGATCGCGAATCTGGACGATTGGGATACGTCAATTGCGCTCAACAACCCGGGGCAATCGGGCGACCCAACGAGCCCTCATTATCGCGACCTCTTCGACCTGTGGGCCCGCGGGTCGTATTTCCCGATCTTCTACTCACGATCGCGTGTGGAATCCGTCGCGGAGCGAGTGCTTACTTTGCAGCCTGCGACGGTATCGACCGCGAGCCCTCATTGAGAGGACAATTTACACGTAACCGTGACGAAACGAAGAGAGAACGATACCGTAGGGCCAGTTCGTGTTGGCCGACAGAACGACTGTGCACGGAGCCCAGCGACGTCCCGTCCGTCGCGGATGTGGTGATTTCATGTCGGAACTACGCGCGCGGCAGCCGAACCAACGAGTGTGACTGCGCGCGCTTTGTCGGTTATCGAGATGATGTGACCGCGAATGACGGTGAGGAAAACACGAAGAACTCCGTCGCCATGTACGGTGGAGCGTGATCGTGTGCAAGTAGTGATCGGTGTCGGCGTTCGTACAAGTCAATCGTGTTTGTCCACGGCGTAGATGTTCAACGCCTTGCCGTTCGAACTGGTCTTTCAGCCACCTTCGCGGCCGGCATTCGAATTCCACGCGTTCGCCAGCGCGGTGGTGTTCCCGATCGAATTTCAGAACCCGTTTCGGCCGATCTGGTCGTCCAGGGCGGAGGCCGTCTTGCTGTCGGGCGCTAACGCGAGACTGGCGGCGTGCCGGCCGGCAGTGCGTCGATACGGCCGATGAATTAGCCTCAGCGGTCAACGCGCTGCTTTTGCGGCGCAATCTCTGGCCAACGATGTCAATGACCGAATTCTATTGAATCCTCCCCGAAGCTCGATTATCGTGCGCGACACAGCTCGAACAGTCAATGCGATCCGTCCCTTCAGCGTACGGAATCGTGCGCCCGACAGGCGCCGTCGCACTCAGTTTGTCACTGACGCTCGCTGCGTGTGCGACGGCGCGTCTGAATCAATTCAGTGACCTTGCCCAGACCGGAACCGCGTACGTCGGGGCAACCCAATCGGTGATTCAGGCGGCCGGCGTGGCGGCAATCAACGCCGACTCGGCGTTGCTGTTGAACGCCAGACCCGATCTAACCCCAAGTGAACGTCGCGCACGCATCATGCGCTCCGACGAGCTGTTGACCGAACGCCTTCACGTGCTCGAGTTGCTGAGTGCCCACGGTAAAGTCCTTCAAGAGTACTTCCAAGCGCTCGGTGCACTCGCTGATCCGAAGGCGCCTGATTCCGTCGGTCGAGCCGCTAAAGGACTCTACGACTCTCTAACGAAGGTGAGCCCAACGCTGAGGAGCGCAAAGCTCGGGACGGCGACGGTTTCGGATTTCATTGAGACCGCGTCCGCTCCGATTGTCGCGGCGTTCAGGGCTCGGGCCTTGACTTCAGAATTAAAAGCGCGCTCGGCCGCGATCGCAAACGAGATCGCACTTGAACAGGCTGCTTTTGCCGCCCTCAGCAGCGAGCTCCAAACCGACACGCAGCTACAGCGAACTATTCAAGAGACGGCCTTGATCAACGCCTTTTCGAACGCACCGACTCTTCCTCCGACCTGGGCCAGTGAAAGACTCATGACGCTCATGACCTCGTCATCAATCAGCGCGATCGGTGCAGCGGAAGCGGCTGCTGGAAAATTGCAGGAGGCATTTGTTGCCGCTGTCGAGGGCCGCCTCGACGCTTCGGGCGTCGCAAGCCTCATGAGCGACATTTCCAATGTGCACTCGCTTACTAAAACCGTCGAGGCAACGATTCGTTAGGTGATGACATGGACGCTTCGGCGATTTACAGCCTGGCACTCTCTCAGCTCGACGCGATCGAGCTGAATATGACGTCTCCGGCCGGTGACGCTCTGATACAGGCTGCGGACGCAGCTGATCACCAAGCGGCTATCAAGACACTGCTCGATGTTCAACAGGCCAGGCTTGCCCTTGGAAACGCTGCTCTTCAATCGATTGCCGACGCGCTCAAGGCGAACGAGGGATCGCTTGTTGCCGGGACATCCGCCGTCAAGGCGGCTCTCACTCAGCTCGACAACCTTGCCCAGATTCTGACTACTATCAGTTCATTGGTCGGCATCGTCGGACAGATTGTCACGCTTGTCTAGCTTAAGCCTCGTTTGAAAGTGCTTATGCAACCTCCGAAACAACGATTCGGGATGGTATCCCACTGGAATTCCGATGTGTCAGCCAAAATGTCGGAACTCGGGGCTGGCGTTCTCAGGGTGCCATGCAATTGGGGAGACATGGAGCCGTCTCGTGGAACGTTCACGTGGGGTTGTTCTGACAATGCTATCCTCGGCGCCACCGCCGCGGGCTTCCAGGTGTTATTAACGGTAGAGTGCACGCCTGCCTGGGCGAGGACGGCTGGCGACTGCAACACAATGCCGGTCGACTTCGGCGACTTCTACGATTTTGTGGCGGCGTTCGTCCAGCGCTACACAGGGTACAACGCTGTCTTGGGCATATGGAATGAGCCCAATCTGAGGAATATCTCAACAACAGATTATATTGCGCTGTTCACGCAGGCAGCGAACGCAAGAAATGCCCACGCTCCTGGATTCATGCTTGCGGCTCCTGAAACCAGCCATCATGCGATTACCAGCAGCACCTACTACGCTTCAGTGATGGCTGGTGTCGGTCCACGAATGGCTTCCCAGGACGTTGTCACCGTTCACTTGTACCCCGATGGGCCGTCGATAGCCGGTTACATGGACGCTGTCCGATCATTGGAAAGGGTTAGGAATGACGTCTGGCTGAGCGAGACGGGTTATCCATCAACCGATGTCAACGCTCAAGCCGCTTATTACCGTGACAAGATGAGCGAATTGCAAACGCTTGGAATTACCCGTCCCTGGTGGTCCAAGATCATTTTCTTCCTACTCTACGATGGAACTGATTGCTGCTCGGAGTCCATCCTCTACGCCAATTTAAGCAACAAGCCGGCGTTCAATACGTATCAGGAATGGATCGCTGATGAGAGTGGTGGCAGCGCCGGCACGCTGGGACCAAATACGTACTTATTCCAGGACCAACAGATCATTTCCGCAAATGGTATGTATCATCTGTACTATCAGGCTGATGGAAATCTCGTGCTATACGACCAGGCCTGGGAACCTCTTTGGGCGTCAAATACGAGCGGCAGGTTGCCAGGGTTTTCGGTCATGCAGGGCGATGGCAATCTCGTGGTCTACGACGCGGGCGGCGTTGCGCGGTATTGGTCCGGTACCCAGGGGCATCCTGGAGGGTATGCTGTCGTGCAGGACAACGGCGGCTTGTTCGTCTTTGATATCGATGGAGTGCCGCTCAAACAGATTCATTGAATGAGGTCTGGACGAACAACACGCCGACGATGTCGGTTGCAGCTCGGAAAACGGTAGGGCCGAAGCATGGTAGGGTCTGGCACAAGGCGCGGCAATCCGCAGTCGGCCGCTGTTTGTCCGCGTCCGGAGTTGCCTCTTGGATGCACGTGTAGACGCCACCGTCGCGTGGGATGCGGCGGGAACTGGAAACGGGCCTCAGCGTGCGGTTTGGCCGCGCTAAGGCTCCTGCGACTGCGGCCGAATCAAGGGTTATGAGGAATATCGAGCGTGAGCAGAGGACGGGAAAGGTCAGCACGCCACCCGGTACTCGTGGAACAACCGCAGCCTGCCATACAGCCACGCCCGACTCCACCGTTTCCACCCGAAACCGTGGCGCTGGATCGGCCGGGCCAGGTGATGCCGAGTCTTCTTCTCCACGCAGTCGCGGACGTACGGGAAGCAGCGACTCGAGTGACCGAACGAACAGTTCGGCGGCCAGTCCGGCAGAATGAGGTTGACAAGCCCAACCACCTCAGCTACGAGCCAAAACCGATGACCCGAAAGCCCTGGCTGAGGTTGCAGCAACGCTATCCGTACCGACGCCGTGGCAGCGTGACGAGAAACGACGATCATCTGCCCCTCGGCAACCTCCGGGCTGCCGCCGCCAAGAGCCATGCGCAACCGAAGTATTGGCCTTTCCCACCTGGCGGCCCAGGACCACCAGGTCGTCGTGCAATGCGCCGATGTCGCCTTCTTGAACTCAGTCGATCGAAACCGCCGCAAGACAAGCAGGCAAAAGTCGTTCTAGAACACACAGGACCACGGCGCTTCGAGTAGTCGACGACAGGCGCCCAATTTCACGCAGACTGAATTTCGCGATCGCACCTCTACGGAATCAGGTTGTTCTCCAGAATTGTCCGCATGACTTCCTCCACGGAACTGGCTGTGTAGACGCGCTCGCCGCCGATTCTTCTAAAAAAGCTCACAGCCGTTGCGTCGACATTAAGCAAGATGACCGGCTTCTTGTTCTTTAGCGCCAGAGCGAGCTCTGATGCCGTTCCTGGCCCATCAACCCCGCAGGCAATCACCACGCAGGCCGAAAGGCCCACCAGGTTGTTACGGGCATTCTGCATGTCAGTGTTCAGCGCGATGTCAACAGATTCAGCAACCTTGGCATCACGACCTGGTAGCAAACCAATCGTGATGCCTTTCCCGCTCTTCTTTGCCCCATCGTTAACCGCTCGCATCACGCCTGCGTCTCGACCGCCGCTGACGATGATCCATCCCTTGTCCGCCAACGCCTCGCCAAGCGCTCTTGCGTCAGATATCGCCTTATTCTCATCGGGAACAGTTCGGGGGTGTTCTGAACCGGTCCCAACGACTGCTACTATGGCTTTCCCTCTCAACTGCCATCTCCCTGTCGAACGTTGGAACAGAGCTCCGGAGAGCCGATATCGCGAGCGCGCGGAGGCTGCGTCACACGCGGAAGTTGGCGATCAATCTTGGTCGCTCGTGCGATGGGACATCGTCCGGTCGATCCTATGCGGAAGTCGTTGCGAGCTGCGGAGGAACCCAGAGCGTTCTTCAATCAAGTCAAGAAACCCTCAGGAGACCCGAACGCAATATTTGCTGACCACAATGCATCTCTCGATAAAGCTCGATGAGCTGGTGCTCGATTTGTCCGTGAAGATGGATGACGTCTGAGCCGACGCATTCGCGTTCAGCGGTTTCTCTACAAGAGATTGCGCGACCGCACTTGAAAGCTCCACCAGCTGTCCGGTCGCTTGGCGTTGGGAGGAGGTTTAGGGTTGTACTTGGTGCCGCCATAGACCTGCAACTTGGTTATCCGCGCCGCCCACACACGTTCCAGTGTCATTTGATCCGTCACGCGGTTCAGCACGACCGGATATACGACGCCGTTGAGGCGCAGACGCGCGGGCTGATCCCTCCCCACCTGTTGGCACCAGTACTTGCGCGTCGCTACCGAGCAGCTGAGAAACAGTTGTCCGTCGTTCGTCGCCATGCAGTTTAGATTGATCGAGTGAGGGCCCAATGTCGTATTGACTTGGATCTGGCAGACGGGCACATCGTTCACGAAACTCCAGTCGGTAACCGGTTCCGTGCGCACAGCGCCAAGCAGCACGAATCCCGGAATGTTGTTGCAGGGACAGGCGGTGGACCACACACCAACGCCCGCAGCAATGACGATGACCAGGATCAGGACGATGCGGACCATGATTTGCTTTGTTGCCATTCGCGTCTACCCCACTCAAACAGGTTGTCGGGCGAAGAAAAACGCCGCGCGTCGACGC
>JBPYEE010000726.1:0-5401 GCA_051985095.1 Vicinamibacterales bacterium
AGGGCTCCTTCACGCTCGAGGAACATCTTCAGCAGCTGGTCGCCGACAAGGTGGTCTCTCGCGAGGACGCGCTGGCGCGCGCTCAACATGTCGAGGAATTGGAACGCCTCCTCGCCTCGTCGGCCTAGGGCCGCGCGCACCCTGCGGTTGTCAGGCCGGCTGATGCGGCCGGCCGTTGATGCCGAAACAAATCGTATGCTGTGGTGGTTCGAACGTGACGGCCGACACATGCACGTTGAAGTCCTGCCTCTCGCGCGCGGCGGCTTCGAACTCCACATCGTGGGTCTCGACGGCCACAAGCAGGTCGAACGGTTCGCGAACGCGGCGGATCTGGCCGTGCGGCAGGAGCAGATTCAGGACGACCTGGCAGCGCACGGCTTTAAGCGATCTGGTGAATGGTTCCTGTGACGGCGGGTGACGCACCTCGTCGGTTGGTAACGTGGTCAGCGCTCGCGGCACGACCGCGAGACCCACCTTTGCAAGCCCCTGTACGCTGTCAGCATCTGCGCGTACGAGAAATTGGCATTGCGGCCACTTGGATTCGGCAGGACGAAGACGGGCGCGCCCTCGAAATGTTCCGGTTGCAAGCCGAGCTCGATGCGTTCGCTCGCCCGTTTCGCAAACACAGTACGGAAGAGAGTGACGCCGATGAAGGCGACGGCTCGAGGCCGCCATCGCCGCACCTTGCGGCGGAGCACCCGCGCGCCCGCAGCGAATTCCTCCGATCGGAGCCCGCCGATGCCAGCCGTCGCGCGCGGCACGAGGTTCGTGATGCCGAATCCCCACTCCGGCAGGCGGCCGTCCTGCTCGGTGCCAATCGGTTCGGGGACTAACCCCGACTCGTACAACAGCTTCCAGAAGCGGTTCGAGTAGCCGGCGAAGTGGTGCCCGATCTGCGCCGATCGCAACCCGGGGTTAATGCCGACGAGCAGCACGCAGACCGGCGGCCGGACGCGATCACGTAAAATGCGGCGCATGAATTGGCTGTTCAAAGAAGAGCCGACCCACTACAGCTACGACGATTTCGTCAAGGATGGCACGACGGCGTGGTCCGGCGTGAAGAACCCGGTCGCCCAGAAACACCTGCACGCGGTGAAGAAGGGCGACCGAATCTTCTATTACCACACGGGCACCGAGAAGGCAGTGGTTGGCATCGCGAAGGCAACCGGGAATGCCTACCTCGATCCGACGGACGAGAGCGGCAAGTTTGCCGTTGTCGACATCGCGCCGGTGAGGAAGCTGAAGCGGCCGGTTACGCTCAAGGAGATCAAAGCGGAACCGGCCTTTAAGGATTTTCCCCTGGTGAGGATCTCGCGCCTGTCGGTGATGCCGGTCACCGACGCCGAGTGGAGCCGCATCGAACGGCTGTCTACTTCGAATCCTTGAAACCGGCCGGCACCGCGACATCTGCCGCCGTCACGTCGGTGACGACCTTCAGGACCTCACTGGTTCCGGTGAACACGGTTGCGCGCGCCTGCGGGTCGCCTTCGACCTTTTTCTTGACCGCCCGCCGCGCGAAGCCGCTGATGACGCTGTTGACGCCGCCGCTGGGGCTCGGCTTGTCTTCGCTGTCGCGTGCCTTCTGTTCCTCGGCCAGCTGGTCGGCCGACTTCACGGCCTCACACGTCAGGGTGCTGAGAATCGCCGTGCCGTCCATCTTCGTGCCTTCCGTACTCATCCGCGCGAGGGCCGGCTTCAACTGGGGGTACATCGCGAGCGCCGCCGCCATCTGCTCGGGTGACGCGCCACCAAACATGGGGCCGTACAGCTTCTCGTAGTACCGCCGGTCGAAATCGGTGATGTCCTTCATCGCCGCGATGCGCGGCGCCATCCACATGTCAGACGTCAACACGAGACCGCCGCCCTGGTCGATCGTCTGGCCCTTTTGTCGAACCGTGATCGTCATCACGACTTCGTGCGTGTCGAAGCCATTGATCGCCCGTTTCTGGCCGGTGTTCTTCACGTCGAAATCGACCTCGACCTGCCTGTCGTCCCGCTGTGCCGCGGGTGCCTCCGACGGCGACGACGCCTGCGCTTTCTGCGCATCCTGCTGCGCTTTCTTCTGGGCTTCTTCCATGCGACGCCGCAACTCCGCGAAGGTCGTTGTCTTCACGGTTTTACGCTTCAGGTCGAGGTCGTATACTTTCTCTTCCGAAAGATCGACGATCTGGCCGGTGGCGTCGCCGAGGGTGGCCTTCCGGTCGCCTTTCACGGCAACGGTCGAGGTGACCCCTTCGCGCGCCGCTTTCCCGCCGAAGATGTTGACGATCCGTCCAAGCGCACCGCCAAATTCGATATGCGTCTTCTCATCGGCCCGCACATCGGCGCGGAGCGCGGCCGGCGCCAGGCAAATCCCGGCAACCGCGAGCAACGCTGCAGTCGTTCGCATGTGATCCTCCCTGGGGGGTTTGATAACACTCAATTGTACCCGCGCCAGCAGAAAAGCGGCGAGGAGCAGCAGCGGACCCCACATGATTGCGAGCCGGGGAAACCCGGCGCGCTCGAGCAAGAATCCGCCCGCCGCCGGTCCGCCGAGCAGCCCCGCACCCCACGCAAGATTGTAGAGACCGTATGCGACGCCGAATGACCGGACGCCGGCCTGCGAGGTGGCCTCACCCATATAGGCCAGGGACGGCGTGATCGCCATAGCGGCGAAGGAGGCCTGGACGACGAACAGCCACACGGCCGATTCGTAACTCCTCGCGCGGCCCAGGACGGGCAACCAGCACCCCGAGAGCGCGAGTCCGAGCACCGTCAGGCGCCGCGCGCCCCACCGGTCGGCGGCACGCCCGTAAATCGGATGCAGCAGCGTCGTGACGACGGCGGCACCACCGTAGACCAGCCCGATGCGGGCGGGATCGACGTTCAGTCCATTGAGGTGCAGCGAGAGCACCGGTTCGAGCATCGAGATCGTCGAGGAGATGGCGAGGACCGAGACGCCGCAGACCGCAATCGCCGGAACACGAAGCACCAGCGATACCGGCACGCGCTCCCGATGCTCGTGTGTGGCCGGCACGTCGACCCAGAGGAACAGGAGGGCCGCAATTCCCGCCATGACGCCCACGGCCAGGAACGGCATCCGGATGCCGCCCAGCTCATAGAGCCATCCACCGAGCGACGGCCCGATCATGAACGCGAAACTCGTGCCCATCATGACGGTACCGGTGATCGCCCCGCGCGCTTCGGAAGGATACAGATCGGCAATCAGGGCGAAGCCGACGACCCAGGTGACGGCGTCAGCGGCTCCCTGCGCCAGCCGCGCCGCAAACAACCATGGCAGCGTCGTGGCAAACGCGAACAGCAGCGACGCGAGCGCCAGCAGAATCATGCCACCGACCAACGGCGGCCTGCGGCCGATGCGATCCGACAGCGCCCCGCTCGGCATCGACACGGTCAGCAGCGTCACGCCAAACGACGCGAACAGAAATCCGATCATCGTCGGCGAGGCCCCCAGCCGGCGGCTGAGATCGGGCAGGACCGGCACGGCAATCGAGTAGGCGACGATGTCGGTAAAGGTCGCGAAGGTGACGAGCGCAACCGCCACCGAGCGGGCGCGACGAATGGTCACTGCTTCTTCAAGTAGAGACAGGCCAGCGGCGGCAGCATCAACCGGACGGACTGATCGAATCCGTGGGCCGGGATGGGCTCCGCGGTCACGCTGCCGCCGTTGCCGACGTTGCTGCCGCCGAAGAGGGCGGCGTCGCTGTTGAGCAATTCCACGTAACGGCCTGCGGCGGGCACCCCAATCCGGTACTCGCCGCGCGGCACGGGTGTGAAGTTGAACACCATCACGAGGAAATCATCCCGGTGCCGCGCATACCGGATCGTCGAGACGACACTGTTTTCGTTGTCGTTGCAGTCGATCCACCGAAACCCGCCAGGATCGAAGTCACCCTGATGGAGCGCCGGCTCCGAATTGACGAACCAGTTAAGGGTCTGGACGTAGACGCGCAGGGCGGCGTGGGGCGACTCGTCGAGCAAATGCCAGTCGAGACTGCGATCGTGGTTCCACTCGCGCCACTGGCCGAATTCAGTGCCCATGAACATCAGCTTCTTGCCCGGGTGGCCGTACATGTATCCGAGCAGTACGCGCAGGTTCGCGTACTTCTGCCACACGTCGCCCGGCATCTTGTCGAGCATCGCTCGTTTGCCGTGGACGACTTCGTCATGCGAGAAGGGCAGGATGAAGTTCTCCGTATAGGCGTACAGCATGGAGAACGTCAGCTCGTTGTGATGCCAGCGCCGGTGAACGGGATCCTGCTGCACGTATTGGAGCAGATCGTGCATCCACCCCATATTCCATTTGTAGGTGAACCCCAGTCCGCCCAGGTACACCGGCCTGCTGACTCCACCGAAGGCCGTCGACTCCTCGGCGGCCATAATGGTTCCAGGCCAGTCGCCGTGCGTCAGAGCGTTGAGCTGCTGAAGAAAGGCGATCGCGTCGAGGTTCTCGCGTCCGCCGAACTGGTTCGGAATCCACTGCCCGTCGGCGCGCGAGTAGTCGAGATACAGCATCGACGCGACGGCGTCCACCCGTAACCCGTCGACGTGGTACTCGTCGAACCAGAACAGCGCGTTGGACAGCAGAAAGTTGCGCACCTCGTTGCGCCCGTAATTGAAGATCAGCGTGCCCCAGTCCATCTGCTCGCCCTGGCGCGGATCTGCGTGCTCGTACAGCGCGGTCCCGTCGAACCTTGCGAGGCCGTGTTCGTCCTTCGGAAAATGTCCTGGTACCCAGTCGAGGAGGATGCCGAGTCCCGCCTGATGGCATTCGTCGACGAAGTATTTGAACTCCTCGGGTGGACCGAACCGGCTTGTCGGCGCGAAGAACCCAAGCACTTGATAGCCCCACGATCCCGAAAACGGGTGCTCCATGACCGGGAGGAGCTCGAGGTGGGTAAAGCCGAGGTCCTTGACGTACGGCACCAGGCGGTGCGCGAGCTCGCGATAGGTGAGGAACCGGTTCCCCTCTTCCGGCACACGCGCCCATGATCCGAGATGTGCTTCGTAAACGACCATGGGCCGGTCGAGCCAGCGATTCCGATCGGCACGGGTCGACATCCAGTGGTGATCGCGCCACTCATAACCGGAGATGTCGCGCACGACCGACGCCGACTGCGGCGCCACCTCGAACGCCACGGCGTACGGATCGCTTTTCTTCAGAATGCGGCCGTCCCGCGCGCGGATCTCGAACTTGTACTTCTCGCCGTCCGGCAGGTCGGGAATGAAGATTTCCCAGACGCCCGACGGCGTCAGCGCGCGCATCGGGTGAACACGGCCGTCCCATCCGTTGAAATCGCCGATGACGCTGACGCGCTCCGCGTTGGGGGCCCAGACGGCGAAATGAACGCCCGTAGCGGGACCGACGCGAATCCGGTGGGCACCGAATTTGTCGTACGCA
>JBPYEE010000727.1:0-4669 GCA_051985095.1 Vicinamibacterales bacterium
GATTACGCGCCTCGCGCGCGCCTACAACACAATCGTGCCGCCCTCGGGCAAGGTCCTGTCCGGCGGCGTCGACAGCAACGCCCTGCAGCGGCCGAAGCGCTTCTTCGGCGCCGCGCGCAATATCGAAGAAGGCGGCTCCCTGACGATCATCGCGACCACGCTCGTCGACACCGGCTCGCGGATGGACGAGGTGATCTTCGAGGAGTTCAAGGGCACCGGCAACCTCGAGATCCACCTCGATCGCAAACTGACGGATCGCCGCGTCTTCCCCTCCATCGATATCACGAAGAGCGGCACGCGGAAGGAAGAGCTGCTCATCCAGCGCGACGACCTGAACCGCGTGTGGATCCTGCGCAAGGTGCTGACACCGCTGTCCGCCGTCGAAGCGATGGAACTGCTGCTGTCGCGGATGGCCAAGTCCAAGACGAACCATGAGTTCCTGGCCTCGATGAGTAACGGTAAATCCTGATATACTTGGGGTTTCGGGTTACCAACTGGGGGCCGCTCTTGAAAGACAAGATTCACCCGAAGTATCACGAGGTCGAAGTTCGGTGCGCCTGCGGGGCATCGTGGAAGACACGCTCCACCAAGTCCGACCTGCATCTCGAAATCTGCTCGAACTGCCACCCGTTCTTCACCGGGCGCCAGAAGCTGATCGACACCGAGGGCCGCGTCGAACGCTTCACGAAGAAGTTTGGCGCGCAGTCGGTGGCGACCCGCAAGACCGCAGCCGCCGCCAAGAAGGCAGCCGCTAAGAAAGCAGGGTCGGCGGCGCGCTGACCGTCATTTTCCGATCGAGCCGCGCCAGGCGGTGGTGGACGGCGCGCGTCCACGACGCGGCCGGTGGCGGCGGCTCCACGTCCAGCATTTTCCCGGCATAGGTTCGAGCGCCCGCCAGGTCACGCAGGCGGTGCTCGTGGTGAATGGCGAGCGCTTCGCTCGCCTCACGAGCCGCGCGAGGCGGGCAGCCGCGCACCTGCAACACCTGCGTCCAGGCCTCGGCCGCCCGGTCGAACTGCCGGCCGCGCCGGAAGGCAAGCGCCAGTGCACGCAGCGCCCCGATCCGGGTCGGATCGAAGGCGCCCGCCGGCGCGGCGCACAGCGCGAGCGACCGTTCGAACGCCTCGCGCGCGTGGAAGTCCATGCCCGCCCGGGCAAAGACGTGGCCGAGGGCGAGCGCTTCGCGCGACGTCCGCGCCTCGGCTGAGCCGCAGCGCGCCAGATGCAGCAGCCGCGAGGTCAACGCCGCCAGCGACAGCAGGTCGAGCCGGTTGTGTTCGAGGACCGGCGCCAGCGGCCGCGCATCGCCCGTGCGCAGGAACTGAAAATATCGCGAGGGAATCTCGAAGCCGGCAACGTCCCCGACGCGCCGCGCGCCGATCATGCGGCGTTCGAGCGACCGGAGCGAACAATCCTCGACACTCCAAAACCGGCGCGCCGGGTGCAACACGTCGACGTGCGGCACGTCGGCGCCCGCCCATGCGAGTCGATGGAACAGGTACCGGGTCTCGAGCAGCGGCGCGTCGAACGATTTGCCGTTGAAGGTGACGAGTGCGCCCGCGCCCGCCAGCACTTCGCCGACGGCGCCGAGCAACGCCTTCTCGTCGCGCGGGGCGGTGACCAGGAACTGGCGAACCACAAAGGCGCGATCGTCAAACGCCCCGCAGCCGACGAGAAACGGCACCGTGCCCGCGCCGCCGCTCAATCCGGTCGTCTCGAGATCGAAAAAGACAAACGGCGCGCGCGCCGGCGCGCCGCCGGCGAACCACGACGCCTCGGCGGCGGCGCCGCCCACGCGATCGGCGATCGCGCCCACCGTCTCCAGCCCGTGACGGACGGATGACTCGACGCGCTGTTCGACCACGAATACCGCGCCGCGCCACTCGCCGCCGAGGAGCGAGAGCCGTGAGGGCTCAGAGCCGGGGGGGGCGGGCAGCGGGACAGCGAGTGGCGTCGCGGAGGGCGATCGTGCGAGCGACGCGGCGACGATGCCGCGGAGGCGATCGGCGAGTGTCGTCACGCCGTCCTCTCCATCGTGCCCGCCCCCGCCGCCAGCAGGTCGAGGATGCGGAGCGCCGCCGGTTTGCCGAGCGGCCCGATATCGCCAATCGGCCCGACACACCCCGGGCATCCGCGGTCGCAGTCGCACTCGGCGATGAGCTGACGCGTCCGGGCGAGGAGCTCGTGGTGCATCGCGAAGAGCGGGGCACTGAAGCCGATGCCGCCGGGATAGTTGTCGTACACGAAGATTCGGACCGGCACGGCTGTCGAGGGTTGGGGCTCGCTCGAATCACTGTCGATCGAAATGCCGATGTCGTGCGCGTCGCACATCAGAAGCAGCTGCGCCACCTGGCGCATCGCGTACGCGAGCCCGACCACGGCGTCGCGTCGATCATCGGCCGCGTACGGCAGCATCCCCATCACCGCCGCGGGAACGGTCAGCCAGTAGGCGGTCGTATGCATCTGCTGTTCCGGCAGGTCGAGCTCGCCCGACCCCACGTTCTCGTTCGTGTAGAACTTGATCTTCTTGAACCCCACGACGCGCGACACGACGTGCACTTCTCCATTCGATCGCGTCTCGTCAGCGGCGAACGTGTCGATCGGCGTCACTCTCGTGTACGTGATTGCGTCGGTGTAGTAGTCGCACTCGACCTCGCGGACAAACGCTTTCCGCGCGTCGAAATCGAGCCGCTCCACCTGATACAGCTGCGCTTCCACGATGTAGATCGCCTTCGGATGGAGCGTGGCGGGGCCGCTGGTGAAGTCGGTCTCGCCGATGACGCGCGGCTCGCCGGTGGTGTCGACGATCACGAAGTTGTCCGATGACACCGACCGCAGGCTGACCGCATCGGCCGGATACGATTCATTCGTCCACGTCCACTGCGCGTCGGGGCCATCGCCCGATCGGTGGACCAGCCCTTGTTCGGCGAGGATGGCGAGGATTTCCTGGGCGTCGGGCGGGGCGGGACCGGGCGGGGGATCGGCGCTCGCTCCGCTGCCGCCGAACGTTTCGGTGGCGGTGAACGGCAGCTCGAACGCGGCGCATTTGAGGTGATCGACGAGGATGTGCAGGTTGTCCGGATCGATCAGCGCGCGTTCGGGCGAGGCATCGAAGAAGTACGACGGATTGCGGACGACGAACTGATCGAGCGGCGCGCTTGACGCCACCAACACCGCGGCGGATCGTCCCGAGCGCCGTCCGGCGCGACCGGCCCGCTGCCAGGTCGCCGCGATCGTGCCGGGATAGCCGGCCAACACCGCGACATCGAGCGCGCCGATATCGATGCCGAGCTCCAGCGCACTGGTCGAGACGACGGCGCGCACGGCACCCTCCCGCAGTCCCTTCTCGATTTCGCGCCGGCGGTTTGGCAAGTACCCCCCGCGGTATCCGCGGATCGACGCCGGGGTTCCGCGCCAGTCGTCTTTGAGATAGGTGGTCAGGATCTCGGTCGACAACCGGCTTTGCGCGAACACGATCACCTGAAGATTCCGCTTGAGGAACTCGACCGCGACGCGCCGTGTCTCGCCGAGGTACGAGCGGCGGATGCCGAGCTGATGGTTGACGACGGGTGGATTCACGAAGACGAAGAATTTCTCGCTCCGCGGTGCGCCGCTCCGATCCACGAGCTCGAAGGGGTGCGCCGTCAGCCGCGCCGCGAGTTCGCGCGGATTCGCAATTGTTGCCGATGAACAGAGAAATACGGGATCCGATCCGTAATGCCGGCAGACGCGACGCAGCCGTCGGAGCACGTTGGCCACGTGGCTGCCGAACACGCCCCGGTAGGCATGCAGTTCATCGATGACGACGTACTGCAGGTTCTCAAAGAGCTTCGCCCAGCGCGGATGATGCGGCAGGATGCCCGAATGCACCATGTCGGGATTGCTGAGGATCAGGTGCGCGCGGCCGCGAATCGCCCGCCGGGCGTCCTGCGGCGTATCGCCGTCGTAGGTGAACACCCCGATCCGCGGCGCCGCGTCGGCGCCGCGTTCGAGGACGGTGCACAGCGCCTGCAGCTCGGCCAGCTGATCCTGTGCAAGCGCTTTCGTGGGAAACAGATAGAGTGCCCGGGTCGCCGGGTCCTGCAGGATCGCGTGCAACACCGGCGCGTTGTAGCAGAGCGTCTTGCCCGATGCCGTCGGCGTAATCACGACCACGTGCCGGCGCGCGAGGGCGTGCGCAATCGCCTCGGCCTGATGCGTATAGAGGTCGTGAATGCCGCGCGCCTGCAGCGCGGCGATGAGGCGCGCATCGAGCTCATCGGGAAACGGTGCGTAGGCGGCGGCAGAGGCGGATAACCGCCGCACGGCGGTGACGTGGAGATCCGGGGTATCGGGTCGCTCGGCTGCCCCAAGTCGCGCCAGCGCAGCATCCAGCGCGGCGCTCTTTTCCGGCAGCATGGGCGAGCATCGTACCAGCAGGGCGAAAGGATGGCAAATCGCCCGTCAGCACATCCGGCGACGCCCCGTCAGTGCACGGTCGGTTCGTGGGGTTTCAGCACCACCTTGATGCACTCGTCTTTCCGGTCGCGGAGCGCGGTGTACGCCTCGGCTGCCTGATCGAGCGGCAGGCGGTGCGTAATCACAAAGGAGGGGTCCATCGTCCCGTCTTCGATGAGATCGAGCAGCGGTTTCAGGTACTTGATCACGTGTGTCTGGCCCATCTTGAACG
>JBPYEE010000728.1:0-7387 GCA_051985095.1 Vicinamibacterales bacterium
GTCGCCGATGAATTCCAGCCGGATTGGGTGCGACTCGGCGGCCGGGAAGATGTCCACGATCCCGCCGCGGACCGCGAACTCGCCGTGCTCGTCGGCGGGATCTTCACGGCTGAAACCGGCATCCACCAGCAGCTCCGCCAGATCCAGCGGCGCGATCTCCTGGCCTGGCTTGAGTTCCAGGGACAGCGCCAGCAGCCGGTCGGGCGCGCTCACGCGCGGCAGCAGGGCCGGGGCCGAGGCGACGACCACGCGGGCCGCGCCCCGCGCGATCCCATGCAGCGCACGGGCGCGCGCGGCGGTGACGCCCACGTGGGGCAGGAGTCCGCGATACGGATCGATCTCGTGCGAGGGAAAGGGCAGCACGGCCCGTTCGACGGCGGCCGGCGCCAGCCCGTCGAGCGCCGCGAGAAAGAACCCGACATCGGCGGAGGCTTGATCCAGGTCTCCGTCGTTCGGCACGACGTAGAGCACGACGCCGTGCGGCTGCCCCGATGAGGCGCCGGCCACGAACAGCGCCTTCGCCGAGGCGGTCAGACCCGAGACGCGGTGCGCGGGACTATCCATTCCGCTGCGCGCGACAGCCGTCTTGAACACCGCGCGCAAATTGAGCGAGGTCGATGTGGCCACAGGCAGTACGAACGTTCAGTGTACCCCGAGCGTCCGGCCTGGCTGGCGGCGGGGCCGCGTGGCGGTCAGCCGCGCGCGCGCTTGATCCGTTCGATGAGGCTCGTCGTCGAATAGCCGGGCTCGACGGCCGCCCGGACGACCCTGCCGCCGCGCGCCTCGACGACGTCGCGGCCGACAATGGCGTCCTCAGCCCAGTCGGCGCCTTTGACCAGAATGTCGGGTTGCAGCGCGGCGATGAGCGCGTGCGGCGTGTCGTCGTCGAACACGACCACCGCATCGACGCACGCCAGCGCTGCGAGGATCTCGGCCCGCTCGGCCTCGGGTGTGATGGGGCGGCCGGGCCCTTTGTTCGATCGGACGGATCGATCGGAATTGAGGCCGACAATCAGCGCGTCGCCGAGCGCGCGCGCCCGCTGCAGGTAGCGGACGTGCCCCGGGTGGAGCAGATCGAACACGCCGTTGGTGAAGACGACTGACTGGCCCGACGCCTGGCGCCGTCGTACGAAGGCGGTCGCTTCGGCGATCGTCATTCGAACCGGACCGCAGGCGAGAAGCTCCACCGATGGCGCGGCCGGTAGATGCCGACATCGGGCGTTCGCGATTTCACCCGGAAGGTGTACAGCAGACGATGGTAGTCGTAGGGGTAGCCGTCGCGTTTGTGAACGGCCACATCCAGTTTGTACGTGCCTTCGACGAGATCGAGCGTGTCGATGGTGAACGTCGCGTCGGCTTCGCCGACAACCGACGCCGCCGGCATCTCCTCGATGAAGGTGTTCGTTCCGTAACAGCAGACGCCGTCGGCGTTGAACAGGCCGATGCCGAACACACAGTCGGCCGTCGGCCGGTCGGCGCGCAGCTGCACCCGGATCGCCAGCGGCTCGCCGGTGTGAAACACGTGCGACGGCTGGCCGCGGGCATCGAGCAGCGTGACCTTGGTTATTTCAATCTCGCGCGAGCCCCAGCGCCCCTCGGTCGCCTGAAACATGTCCGACGTGGGGTCGGTCGGCCGGCCCTCCGGCGCGCGGCCGCCCCCGGCCCCGTCGGGCGGAGTGGCCCGGTGGTGGTCCGCCTGATCGGCCAGGGCCTTTGCCGTCGTCTCCGCCATCAGCTGCTCCTCGCTGGCTTCGACCGCGGTCAGGTACGCGCCGACGACGCGTTTCGGATCGCCGTCGGTCTGGACGCGGCCGCCGTCGAGCCAGACCGCCTCGTCACAGAAGCGTTCGACGAGGTTCAGCGAGTGCGTCACGAGGAGCACGGTTTTGCCGCGCCGGCGAAATTCGGAGAACTTGTCGAGGCACTTGTGGGTGAAGCCCTCGTCGCCGACCGCCAGCACTTCGTCGACGAGCAGGACGTCCGGATCGACGTGGATCGCCACGGCGAATCCCAGCCGCATGTACATGCCGGACGAATACGTCTTGACCGGCGCGTCGATGAACTCCTGCATCTCGGCAAAATCGACGATCTCGTCGAACCGCGCCTGGACCTCGCGCTTGGTGAGCCCGAGCATGATGCCGTTGATGAAGACGTTCTCGCGGCCGGAAATCTCGGGGTGGAACCCGGCGCCCAGTTCGATCAGCGCGGAAATGCGGCCGTCGACGCGGACCGTCCCGGCGGTGGGCTTCGTGATCCCGGCGACGAGTTTCAGCGCCGAGCTCTTGCCCGACCCGTTGCGCCCGATGAGGCCGTAGGTGGCTCCGGTCGGCACGGTGAAGGAGACGTCGGTCAGCGCCGGAAACGTGTCGCTCGGCCGGAGCTCGCGCAGCAGGCTGCGCTGCAGCAGCGCGCTCTTCAGCGTCGCGAACTGGCGGCCGCTGTACCGGCGGTAGACCTTCGTGACGTGCCGCAGCTCGATCGCCGCGCTCACACCGCCTCCGCGAACGAGTCGCGCAGCCGATCGAACAGCCAGTAGCAGCCGAGAAACAGGCCGATCGACGCCACGCCCAGGGCCAGCAGCCACTTCCAGTGACCCAGCGGTCCGTTGAAGAACAAGATCTCCTGGTACGACACGGCCAGGTGGGTGAACGGGTTGATGTTGAACAGCCACCGGAACTGCTGCACGTTCGGCTGGAACCACGGATAGATGATCGGCGTGGCAAAGAACCAGAGCATCAGGACATTGGCGAGAATGTCCCGAATGTCGCGGAAATGAACGGTGAGCGCGGCGAGCATCAGTGCCAGCGCCGACGAGAAGATCAGCTGAACGAGCACGGCGACGGGGAACCAGACAAGGTCCGAGGGGTCCGGATAGCGGCGGGCCGCGAGCAGGAAGAGCACGAGAATCGGCAGGCCCAGGAAAAAGTGGACCATGTTGGCCAGCACGCTGACGATGGGCAGCACCTCGGCCGGAAACAAGACCTTTTTGATCAGATTCCCCCCGGCGATCAACGACCCGGCTGCATCCGACAGCGACGTCGCGAACCAGTTCCACGGCAGAATGCCGCAGAACATGAACACCGCGAACGGCTGGACCCCCGGCGTCTCGTTCGGGAGAATCTTCGTGAACACGAACGAGTAGATGACCAGCAGCAGCAGCGGATTGATGAACGACCAGAGGAAGCCGAACACCGAGCCGCGGTAGCGCGCCTTCAGTTCGCGCGCGACCAGGCTCGAAATCAGCCCGCGGTAGCGGACCAGGGACGCGAGGTTATGGAACATTCAGCAAGTGCAGGATTGGAGGAGCGCAGGACCGCCGAAGGGAAAGGGTGACGGTCCCTTCCAGCAGTGCTGCGCGCTCGCATGCCTGCAATCTTACCTTCTGGCCCGCGCGGCGACCTGCAGCCGGACGAGCGCCTTGAGCAGCGCGATTCTCGCGCGTTCAAAGTCCATGTCGACCGTCGGGCGGGCGAGCCGCTCTTCGGCCCGGCGCCTGGCGGTCTCGGCGCGCGCGACGTCGATGTCGGCGGCCCGCTCGGCAATCTGCGCCAGCACCGTCACCCGATCCGGCTGCACCTCGGCAAAGCCGAACGCGATCGCCAGGAAGCGCTTCTCGGACTGCTGCCGGTACCAGAGCTCCCCGACGTGGAGCGTCGTCAGGAGCGGAGTATGCCCCGGGAGGACGCCGAGGTAGCCCTCGGTGCCGGGAATCTGCACCTCGTCGACCGCCTCGTTGACGAGCGATCGATCGGCGGACACGACTTCGAGCTGCAAATGCGACGGGATCGGCACCGGTCACGCCGCCTTGCGCTGGCGGGCGCGCTCGACGACCTCGTCAATCGAACCCGCCATGAAGAAATCCTGCTCCGGGATCTCGTCGTGCCGCCCGTCGACGATTTCCTTGAACCCGCGAATCGTGTCGGCAATCTGGACGTATTTGCCTTCGAAGCCGGTGAACTGCTGCGCGACGAAGAACGGCTGCGACAGGAATCTCTGAATCTTCCGGGCGCGGGTGACCGTCAGCTTGTCATCTTCCGAGAGCTCATCGATGCCGAGAATGGCGATGATGTCCTGCAGATCCTTGTAGCGCTGGAGGACCTGCTTCACGGCCCGGGCGGTCCGGTAATGTTCGTCGCCGATAATCCGCGGATCGAGAATCCGGGAGGTCGACGCCAGCGGGTCGACGGCCGGATAAATGCCGAGCTCGGAGATCTGGCGCGACAGGTTCGTGGTGGCGTCCAGGTGCGCGAAGGTCGTGGCCGGCGCCGGATCGGTGTAATCGTCGGCGGGCACGTAGATCGCCTGGACCGAGGTGATCGACCCCTTTTTCGTCGATGTGATGCGCTCCTGCAGTTCGCCCATCTCGGTCAGGAGTGTCGGCTGATAGCCGACGGCGGAGGGCATCCGGCCGAGCAGCGCCGACACCTCCGATCCGGCCTGCGTGAAGCGGAAGATGTTGTCGATGAACAGGAGGACGTCCTTGCCTTCGGCGTCCCGGAAGTACTCAGCGACGGTCAGCGCCGACAAGCCGACGCGCAGGCGGGCCCCCGGCGGCTCGGTCATCTGTCCGTAGACGAGCGCCGCGCGTGACTTCTGCCAGTCGTTGACGTCGATCACGTGCGATTCCTGGAACTCGTGCCACAGATCGTTGCCCTCGCGCGTGCGTTCGCCGACCCCGCCGAACACCGAGACGCCGCCGTGCTTCATCGCGATGTTGTGAATCAGCTCCTGAATGATGACGGTCTTGCCGACGCCGGCGCCTCCGAACAGCCCGATCTTGCCGCCGAGCAGATACGGCTCCAGCAGGTCGACGACCTTGATCCCCGTCTCGAACATTTTCAGCTCGGTCGACTGCTCCTCGAGGTCCGGCGCCGATCGGTGGATCGGCCACCGCTGCTTGGTGGTCACCGGGCGGTCCGGAAAATCGACCGGTTCGCCGAGCACGTTCAGCACGCGGCCGAGCGTCTCCGGCCCGACCGGCACGGTAATCGGCTGACCGAGGTCCACCGCCGCCATGCCGCGTTGCATCCCGTCGGTCGGTTTCATGGCCACGGCCCTGACCCGGTTTTCGCCGAGATGCTGCTCGACTTCGGCGATGACGTCGAGCGCCGCGCCGCCGCTGCCGTCCGACTGAATCCGGAGCGCGTGATAAATCTCCGGCAGATGGCCCGCTTCGAACTCGACGTCGACCACGGGGCCGATGATCTGAACGATTTTTCCGACATGGGTGTCTGGCATCGTCGTGCTCTCTCTATCCCACCATTACAGCGCTTCCGCGCCGGATACGACTTCGATGATCTCGCGCGTGATCGCGGCTTGGCGCACCTTGTTCATGTACAGCGTCAGGCTCGCGATCATGTCGGCCGAATTCTTCGTGGCGGTGTCCATCGCCGTCATCTGCGCGGCAAAGAACGCGGCGTTTGATTCGAGCAGCGCGCGGTACACCTGCACCGCGACGTAGTGCGGCAGCAACTCGTTGAAAATCGCCTGCGGCGACGGCTCGTACAGGTAGTCCACCGCCACGGCCGGCGCCGGCGATGCCGCGGCGCCCGGCTCGAGGTCCTCGACCTCTGCCCGGGCGATCGGCAACAGCTGCTCGACGACCACGCGCTGCGCGATCACCGACTTGAACTCGTTGTACACGAGGATCACCCGATTGATCTTGGCTGACACGAACGCGTCGATCGCGGTCTGCGCAATCGATCGCGCATCGTCAAACTTCAGCTTCTGGAAGAGGCCGACCTCCTCGAAAAAGACGCTGAATCCCCGCCGGGCGAAGAAGTCACGGCCCTTCCGGCCGACGAGCCCGAGCGTGCAGGGCTGCGGACTGTCGGCCACGTAGGCGCCGGCCGCCTTGATGATGTTGGTGTTGAAGCTGCCGCACAGCCCTTTGTCCGCCGTCACGACGATGACCATCGTCGGATGGGCCGGCGTCGGCTCGCGCACGGCGAGCAGCGGATGGGCGGCGGGATCGACGCGGGTCGCCACGCTGGCCAGCACGCGATGCATCTGCCGCGCGTAGGGCCGCGCGCTCATCATCCGTTCCTGGGCGCGGCGCAGCTTGGACGCCGCGACCATCTTCATCTCCTTGGTGATCTGCTGCGTGTTCTTGACCGCGCGGATGCGCCGACGCAGGTCGATGAGCGACGGCATCGATCAGGCCGCCGCCGCCTTGCGGCTCGCAAAATCGGCGGCGAATTCCTTCACCGCCGCGTCGAGGGCGGCCTTCACCGGTTCGTCGAGCTGTTTCTTCTCGACGATGCCCCGGAAGACCTGGGGATGGCGCGTCTCGATGAAGGTGTAGAGGTCGGTTTCGAATGCGCGAACGTCGGGAACCGCCACGCCGTCGAGGTAGCCGTTGGTGCCGGCGTAGATGATCGCCACCTGCCGCTCGACCGGCAACGGCGCGTACTGCGGCTGTTTCAGCAGCTCGACGAGACGTGCGCCGCGATGCAGCTGCTCCTGCGTCGCCTTGTCGAGGTCGCTGCCGAACTGTGCAAACGCGGCGAGTTCGCGGTACTGGGCGAGCGCCAGGCGCAAGGTGCCGGCCACCTGCCGCATCGCCTTGATCTGGGCGGATCCCCCGACGCGCGAGACAGAGTTGCCGACGTTGATGGCCGGGCGAACGCCCTGATTGAAGAGATCGGATTCGAGGAAGATCTGCCCGTCGGTGATCGAAATCACGTTGGTCGGAATGTAGGCCGACAGGTCGCCCGCCTGCGTTTCGATGATGGGCAGCGCCGTCAGCGATCCGCCGCCGAGCTCGTTGTTCAGTTTCGCCGCGCGCTCGAGCAGGCGCGAGTGGAGGTAGAACACGTCGCCGGGGTACGCCTCGCGCCCCGGCGGCCGGCGCAGCAGCAGCGAGATTTCGCGGTACGCCTGCGCGTGCTTCGACAGGTCGTCGTAGACCGCAAGGGCGTGCCGGCCGCTGTCGCGGAAGTACTCGCCGAAGGTGCACGCGGCGTAGGGGCTGATGTAGAGCAGCGGTGCCGGATCGGCGGCCGCGGCCGCCACGACGATCGAATACCGCATCGCGTCGTGCTCTTCGAGCGTGCGCACGACCTGCGCGATCGTCGACTGCTTCTGCCCGATCGCGTTGTAGATGCAAATGACGCCGGTGTCCTTCTGATTGAGAATCGTGTCGATGGCGATCGCCGTCTTGCCGGTCTGGCGATCGCCGATGATCAGCTCGCGTTGCCCGCGTCCGATCGGCACCATGCCGTCAATCGCCTTCAGCCCGGTCTGCAGCGGCTCCTTGACCGACTGGCGGTCGACGACACCTGGCGCCAGCCGCTCGATTGGCGCGAACTCCTTGGAGACGATCGGGCCCTTGCCGTCGACCGGCTGGCCGAGCGCGTTCACCACCCGGCCGAGCAGTTGTTCACCG
>JBPYEE010000729.1:0-8714 GCA_051985095.1 Vicinamibacterales bacterium
CTCGGCTTTGCCGTGGCCCTGCCGATCGTGCTGGCAGCGGTCGGCGGCGTCGCCGCACTGCGCGGGGCGCTGCCGGAGCCGGCGATGTGGAATCCCTGGCAGCACAACGGATCGGGATGGATGTACGTCGCCATGCTGGCGCCAAATTTCATCGTCTCGCCCGGCCTCCTGCAGAAGGCTTACGGCGCCAGGAGCGGACGGGCGGTGCGCCTCGGCGTCGGACTGAACGGCCTGGCGCTGCTCGGCTATGCGCTGATGCCGACGCTCATCGGCATGTCGGCCCGGGTCCTGCACCCAGGGCTCGACAACCGGGAACTCGCCCTGCCGATGGTCTTCATGCACGACATGCCGTTCTGGGTCGGCGCGCTCGGACTCGCCGCGGTGTTTTCGGCTGAAATCAGCGCCGCCGACGCGGTCCTGTTCATGCTGGCCACGTCCCTGTCGCAGGACCTGTACAAGCGCTTTCTCCGTCCATCGGCGACCGACCACGACACGCTCCGCGTCGCACGGACGGCGTCGGTCGCTGGCGGCGCCCTCGCCGTCGGTGTGGCATTCGTGTCGCAGACGATTGTCGACGCGTTGAGTGTGTTTTACACGATGATTGCCGTGAGCCTCTTCGTGCCGGTGATCGCCGGACTGTACTGGCGGCGGCCCAAACCGGTCGATGCGCTCGCGGCGATTGTCGGTGGCGTCCTGGTGGTGACCGTCGTCCAGCTGGCCGGCGGCGGCCGCCCCGTCGGCGCCTTCACGCCGGCGATGTGCGGCCTGGTCGCGGCGGCGGCGGTGTTTTTAGCGGCGGCGTGGATCGGTGAGCACGGGGAGGGGCGAATCGATGCGCAGCGGGCTGTTTGATCTGCACGGAAAGGTCGCCGTCGTTGTCGGCGCCGCGTCGGGCATCGGCGAAGCGGTGGCGCTCGGGTTTGCCGAGCAGGGTGCGCATGTTGCCTGTCTCGACCTGAACGATGACGCGGCCGGGCGGGTCGCCGCGGCAGCCGGGACGAAGGGCGGCTCGGCGGAGGCGGCACGTGTCGACGTGACAAACAGCGCAGATGTCGAACGCGCGTTCGAAGCGGTGCGATCACGTCGCGGGTCGTTCGACATTGCCGTCTGCACTCCGGCAATCAACGTCCGCAAGCCAATCCTGCAGTACACCGACGAAGAGGTTGCCCGCGTCATCGACGTCAATCTGAAAGGCAGCTTCGCGGTTCTGCGCTCGGCGGGCCGCATCATGACCGCGCAGAAGCGAGGAAGCATCATTCTCTTTTCGTCGATTCGCTCGCAGGTCGTCGAACCCGGCCAGGCCGTCTATGCGGCGACAAAAGCCGCGGTGCTGCAGATGGTGAAGACGGCGGCGGCCGAATTCGGCCCCTTCGGCGTGCGCGTCAACGCGATCGGGCCCGGCGTGGTCGAAACGCCGCTGACGGCGCCGATCAAGGCGAACGCCGAGTGGTATCAGGCCTACGCGGCGAAGACGGTGTTCAATCGCTGGGCCCGGGTCGACGAGATGGTCGGCCCGGCGATCTTCCTGGCGTCCGACGCCGCCAGCTACGTCACCGGCACGATTCTCTTTGCCGACGGCGGCTGGCTTGCCGCAGACGGACGGTTTACGCCGCCGGGCATGTAGGGATCAGGGGCTGTGCCAGCGTCACGGCGGCGAGCCCGAGGCACGCGGCGCCAAGAGGGAGCAAGCGGCGAGTGGTCACCGTGTTCCTCCGATTGGAATCGATGAACGGGCCGGTAACTTGCTCGCTGCGAGCCACAACAGCAGATGCCGACGAGCGCTGTATCCGGCAAGCTCAGCAGTTCCACAGCCATTGAGTGAAAACCGTACAGCCGGATGTGTGGCGCGCTCGAATCGTCCGGACGCCCGGAGCACAGGATTTCGACGAATGCGACGTGCGGCGTTTCGCCGTCGGCCAGACCTACGAAGTGCCGTCGCGGCTGGGGTCGCTGCTGATCCTCGACGGGTACGCCGAACCCCATCCGGCGTCGCACGCGCCACAGCCGCCGGCCGGCCCGCGCGGTCCGAGACGGCTATCCCGCGGCGGGCGCCCATCCCTTCGAGCGCTGCAGCGCCTCAGCCCAGCGCGCGCGGAGCGCAGCGGCGGACCCGCCCGCCATCCGCGGCTCGAATCGGCAGTCGACGCGCCACTGGCCGGTGATCGCGTCGAGCGACGGCCAGTAGTTCACCGCGAGCCCGGCCAGGTACGCCGCGCCGAGGGCCGTCGTCTCCGTGACGGCAGGACGCACGACCGGCACCCCGAGCAGGTCCGCCTGAAACTGCAACAGCATGTTGTTGGCGGAGGCGCCGCCGTCGACCCGCAGTTCGGTGAGCGCGATGCCCGAATCAGCTCGCATCGCGTCGAGCAGATCCGCGACCTGATAGGCGATGCTCTCGAGTGCCGCGCGCGCGATGTGGCCGGCGGCCGTGCCGCGCGTGATGCCGACGATAATGCCCCGCGCGTACGGATCCCAGTGCGGCGCGCCGAGACCGGCGAACGCAGGCACGAGGTACACGCCGCCGTTGTCGCTGACCGTCGCCGCCAGCGGTTCGATCTCCGCTGCAGTGCGCACAAGCCCGAGTCCGTCGCGGACCCACTGCACCGCCGCGCCGCCGATGAAGACGCTGCCTTCAAGCGCGTAATCGGTCCGATTCCCAATCCTCCAGGCGACGGTTGTGACGAGCTGCTGCCGAGATCGCGTCGCCGAGCTGCCGATGTTCTGGAGCAGAAAGCACCCGGTGCCGTACGTGTTCTTCGACATCCCCGGTTCGCGGCACATCTGGCCGAAGAGCGCCGCCTGTTGATCGCCGGCCACCCCCGCGATGGGGACGCCATTCCAGTGGCCATAGACCTCGCTCGAAGATCGGACCTCGGGCAGGATGCCGCGCGGAATGTCGAACAGCCGCAGCAGTTCCTCGTCCCACTCGAGCGTATGAATGTTGAAGAGCAAGGTCCGCGAGGCGTTGCTGACATCGGTCACGTGGCGCCCGCCCCTGGTCAAGTTCCAGATCAGCCAGCTGTCGACCGTGCCGAAGGCGAGTTCACCCCGCGCCGCGCGGGCGCGCGCCCCCGGCACGTGGTCGAGCATCCACCGAAGCTTCGGCGCCGAGAAGTAGGCGTCAATGAGCAGTCCGGTCTTCGCTTGAATCGTGTCGCCGGCGCCCGCCGACTTCAATGCTTCGCAGGCGGCGGCCGTGCGCCGGTCCTGCCAGACGATCGCCCGATGAATCGGCTCGCCGCTGGCGCGGTCCCACAGAATCGTCGTTTCACGCTGGTTGGCGATGCCAATCGCCGCGAGATCGGCGGGAGTGATTCGCGCCCGCGCGAGCGCTTCGACGGCCACGGCGATTTGCGAGGCCCAGATCTCCTGCGGATCGTGCTCGACCCATCCGGCCTGGGGAAAAATCTGCGCGAACTCCTTCTGCACGACGGCGCGGATCGCGCCGTCGTGGTCGAACACGATCGCACGCGAGCTGGTTGTCCCTTGATCCAGAGCCAGAACAAACATGGGGCGTCGCCGGAGCCGAGCCGGACCTCACTATACAATGGGCGCCATGAGGCGTGAGCTGCTCGCGGAATTCCTCGGGACGTTCGTGCTGATCGTCTTCGGCGTCGGCGTGGTGGCGCAGGTCGTGCTGAGTCGACAGACGGCCGGCACCTACCTCTCGATCAACATCGCCTGGGGACTCGCCGTCGCGATGGGCTGCTATGTGGCCGCGGGCGTGACCGGCGCGCATCTGAATCCGGCGGTGACGCTCGCCCTGGCCGCGCATCGCCGGTTTCCGTGGAACAAGGTGCTCCCGTACTCGCTTGCGCAGGTGGTCGGTGCCTTTGTCGCGTCAGCCGTGGTGTACGCCGCGTATCACGAAGCGCTGGCGGCCTTCGACGGCGGCGTGCGGCAGGTGAGCGGCACGCTCGGCACAGCCGGAATCTGGTCGACCTATCCGCAACCGTTTCTCAGCACCTTTCCCGGCGGGTTCCTCGATCAAGTCGTCGGTACGGCGCTCCTCGTGGCGGGAATCTTCGCGATCACCGACCACCGAAATTCGCCGGCACCCGCCGGCCTCGCCCCGATCGTCGTCGGCCTGCTCGTGGTGTTGATCGGCGCGACGTTCGGGTTCAATGCGGGATACGCGATCAATCCGGCCCGTGATTTCGGCCCGCGGCTGTTCACTTTCGTCGCGGGCTGGGGCAGCGGCGTGTTTCGAGCGGCGCACGGCTGGTGGTGGGTGCCCATTGTGGCTCCCTGCATTGGCGCGGTTCTCGGCGGCTGGGCATACGATCTCTGTGTCGGATATCACTTTCCCAAGCCGGTGACCACCCCGACGGTGAACTGCTGACGGCGCCCGAAGGCACTGCGCGTCATCACCGGCGGCGTGGCCCTGGCGTTTTGACGCGCCGGTCAGGGCTTTGGGTTAGGATGGCGCATCGGAGGAGGCGGCCGACATGGCATCACGGCGCGAGTTCTTGTTCGGCCTCGGTCTCGCGGCGCTCCCGCTCTCCCGGCGGCTGACGGCGGCCGGGTTCAGGCTGTCTGTCATCACTGACGAGATCTCGCAGGACTTTCCGCACGCCTGCGAAATCGCTGCGCGTGAATTCGGCCTCGGCTGGGTCGAGCTGCGAGCGATGCACGACAAGAACGTCATCAACTGGGACGCCCACGACATCGCCGACGCCAGGTCAGTCCTGCAGAAGTTCAATCTGCGCGTCTCGGAGATCGCCTCGCCGATCTTCAAGACCGACTGGCCCGGCGCGCCGAAATCCGAATTCAGCCCGAAGAAGCCGGAATACGGCGCGGATTTCACCGACGAGCAGCAGAACGAGCTGCTCGAGCGCGCATTCGAGCTGTCGCGGGCGTTCGATCAGGCTCCCATACGCATTTTTGATTTCTGGCGACTCGCCGATCAGAAACCCTATCGTCCCGCGATCGACGATCGTGTGCGGCAGGCCGCGATCAAAGCCGGCGCGCGCGGTGTCACGCTCACGCTTGAAAACGAGCTGGCCTGCAACACCGCGACGGGCGCCGAAGCCGGGCGGCTGGCCAACGCGATCCGCGAAAAAGCGCTGATGCTGAACTGGGATCCCGGCAACGCCGCCGCGCGTGGCGAGAAGGCCTTCCCCGACGGCTATTCGCATCTGCCGAAGAACCGCATCGCCCACATGCACCTGAAAGACGTCGTCGAAACCGGCAACGGGAAAACCGAATGGGCGGCGATGGGCAAGGGAACGATCGACTTCGTCGGACAATTCCGCGCGCTGAAGCACGACGGCTACACCGGCGCGCTGTCGCTCGAGACCCATTGGCGCGGTGGTGGCACACCGGAAGAGTCGACCCGGCAGAGCATGGCGGGTTTGAAATCCCTGCTGCAGCGAGCCGAAGACACGCAGCGGACCGACCGGTAGCTGCCGACCGGTCCGCGCCTTACGGGGCCGGCTCCACTCCGGTCACCACGCGCAGCATTCCGTCGCTCTTCGTCAACACGTAGAGCTCTCCAGCGCCGTCGACGGCGACATGCGCGTCGGCGCGTCCACTGCCGGAGATCAGCGCGAGTCCGGGCAGATGCGCGGCACGCCCGCCGCGGAAGTGGTACGCGGCTTCCGCGATCGGGAACATGGAGTCGTAGAGCCGCCGGCCACCATCCGGCGCGTCGTGCGGATCATCCCACCGCAGCCTGAGTTCATGCATGGCGTCGACCGCGCCTCGCTTACCCTCATCAGCGGCCAGCATCTCGCGGTAGTCGGCGTACCAGACGCGCCCGGTCGAGATGTCGGTGAAGACATACTTGCCGCGGAGGGCGGGCAAACGTTTTCCCTGATACAGGAACCCGCTCCCGATGGCATCACCGCCACCTTTGACGTGCCCGTACTGAATCACCGGGTAGGCCGGCACGACCATGCCGTGCGTGACCGTGTCGGTCACCTGCACCGGTATCCGGTCGTCCTCCGGGAGCTTCGTCGTGTGGTTATCGAGTTGCAGCGCTTCGGTACCTTCGCGCTGCGAGTAACCGTAGTTCGTGCCTTTGTGGACGATGTAGACCGCTTCCCAGGTGTGGAGGCCGATCGAGTCAGTGATCAGGCGGTTGTTTGCCGGATGCTCTGGATCGACCGCGAAGTGCAGGCGGTGTGGGTTGCGAAACCCGTATGCCCAGATTTCGGGTCGCGCGCCGGCCAGCGAGACAAACGGGTTGTCATTCGGAACGCGATAGCGCCCGTTGTCGCTGACGGCGCTCGTCGATTGATGCTCGGCGAGGTCCGGGATGATCCGGAGCACTTTCCCGACCAGCGTGTCGAGGCGCTGAGGATTCATGCGGATGCTCGATTTCGCCTCGCCGGAACCGCCGTCGCCGGATCCGACGTAGAGCATGCGCCACTCGGGGTCGCCAGGTCGAGCCGACGGGTCGAACTCGAGATCGGCGAGCGTATGAATCCGCGTGTTCAGCGACACCCGCAGTACCTCTCGAGCAGTGCCTTCGAACCTGAGATTCGACCGATTTGAATCGGTCCACTCGATGAGCACGCCCTCGCGCTGAATTGGTCCGGGTGTGGGAATCGGCGACGTGACGGTATAGCCGTCGATCTTCAGGCCCGTGTAGTTCGCGTTATCCGGAGCGGCCGATCCCGGCAGCGTGGGATCCTCGATGTGCACCGTGTAGAACTTCCCGTTCGTCGGGTAATCCGGATCGAACTGGAAGCTGGTCAATCCGTTGGCGTACCCGACCTCGTACGAGAACTTGTGAAACAGCCCGCGATGGCCGTCGCGGCCGTTGAAGTCCAGGTACGTCGTAATTCGTTTGGTCGCCTTGTCGACGATGTACAGCGGACCGTTCAGATCATTGACGAAGAAGCGTGCGGCGCCGCCTGGCTCCTCGCGGACGGAATTGATCCGCGCCAGGAGGCCGTCGGTCTGGCCCTTGCCGTCGACGCGGCCCGTGACGGGAAACTCGATGTAGTCCCGCAGCTCCAGCGCCAAATCGCCCGCTCCTCCCGCCGCAGGGCCGGCCGCGAGCAGGGCGGCCGCCGCGCTGAGGAACACGCAGGCAGCGAGACGCGTCACGCGCGCATCATACACAACTCCAAATCAATCGTTGACATGGAAGTTTACTGTGCGATATACCATTTCGCCCAGTGAAACGCCGCCGCCCGTCGCCGCGGAACCCGACGGCCCGTGCGCCGCAGCCCTTCAGCGGCTCCACGCTGGCGCCACGCCCTCCGGGCCGTCCGGTCAAGGGCAGCTCGCCGCATCCGGCGGCTTCCGTGTCGATGCGCCGATACACGGTGGACGCCGCGGCGAAGGCGCTCGATCTGCTCAGTACGTTTTCATTCCGGGAGCCGCGCCTGTCGCTTGCGGCACTTGCGACCCGGACGGGCATTCCGCGACCGACGGCGTTTCGTCTGTTGACGACGCTCGAGCAGGCGGGGTTTGTGGCCAAGGTCGGCGGCGAATACCAGCTCGGCATCAAGTGCTTCGTCCTTGGAAACATCGTCGCGTCGACGCTCGACCTGCGGGAAAAAGCGCTCGGCCATCTCAAGGCGCTCGGCGACGCGACAGGGGAGACCGTCCATCTGGCGGTTCTCGAGGGATGGCAGGTGCTGTATCTCGAGCGGCTCCAGTCGCCCCACCCGATCGGGTTCATGCGCTCGCGTGTGGGCGCCGTCGTGCCCGCCTACTGCACGAGTCTCGGCAAGACGCTGCTCGCGTTCATGGCAGCCGACAAGCTCGAGCCCTGGCTGCGCAGGCAGACCTTGAAGCCGATGACGCCGAACACCATCACCTCGCCGCGGCGGCTGCTGAAAGAGCTGCGTGCGATCCGCCAGCGGGGCTACGCCGTCGACGAGCAGGAACACGAACTCGGCGTCCGCTGCGCAGCGGCACCCGTCTGGAATCACAACGGCGAAGTCATCGCGGCGGTCAGCGTCGCCGGACCGGCCGATCGAATGCCGCAGCCGCTTCTCGACAGCACAGTGGCCGCGGCGGTGGTTGCCGCGGCGCGGGCAATCTCGGTTGAACTAGGGGCGCATTCCGATTCATCACTCCTGGACTCGTACCGCGCCGCTCGGCCGGCGCATGGAGGTCGAAGGTGAAGAGAGTCGTCCTGGGCCTCGTCGTCGTCGCGAGTCTGCTTCCGCGGCCGGCCGCTGCGCAGGCGGTGACCGGCACCATCCTCGGCACCGTCACCGATACTACCGGCGCGGCTGTTCCTGGCGCGACCGTCACGCTCACCAACCTCGGCACCGACCTGGCGCGCACGCTCGTTACCGACGGCGCCGGAGAGTTCACGGCGCCCTCGCTGCCGACGGGCAAGTACCGGCTCGTGGCCGAGGTTCCCGGCTTCAAGACCGTGACGATTCCCGACATCGATCTGGGCGTCGACCAGCATCTGCGATTCAACGTGCAGCTGTCGATCGGCACAGTTTCCGAGAACGTCACGGTGGCGGCCAGCTCACCGCTCGTCCAGATTGCGTCGTCCGAGCTCGGCACGACCGTGCAGGAGGAGCAGATCAAAACTCTGCCGCTCAACGGCCGGAATTTCGTCAACCTGACGCGCACGGTGCCTGGCGTGGTCCGCGGGATTCCCGGCGCGAACATCGATGGGGCCGGCAGCCTGGCATGGCGCGCCTCCGCCTCGTTCTCCGCGAACGGTCAGCGGCCGCGCGACAACAATTACATGCTCGACGGCGTGGACAACAACGAGACGTGGCTGCAGACGGTCG
>JBPYEE010000730.1:0-2464 GCA_051985095.1 Vicinamibacterales bacterium
CACATCGCGCTGAATCACCCGGCGCCGCCGCTGAGTGTACGGTTAGTGTGTGGCGAGTAAGGTGAGTTGGGTGTTGAGACTGAACGGCGGTGTCAGGGGTCGGGTGTCAGGTGTCAGTGAAACAAACTTGGAAGGCCAGTCGCGGTGGACAGCGGCTGGCCTTCCGATTTGTTACCTGACACCCGACACCTGACACCTGACACCGCCGCTAATGCCCGTGGGCCACGTACCCAATCACGCCACCCGCGACCACGCCGATCCAGAACCACGGACGCGTGAGGAAGAGGGGATGTGGTTGGGTGAGGAGTGCAACGTCAGTGGCCGAGAGGCGAGCGGTCTGGCCAGTTACGAGGCCGGTGGCAGTTCCCTTGTGTGCCTTCGTGACTCGGAACTTGGCGATCAACTCATCGCCGTGCAGCGGATCGACGACGATACCCGTTCGCTTGGGCTTTACCCACGATGATCCAGTCGTCGCGAACGTGAACGTCGTATCATCGATCGAGACGATGTCAAAACGAACGAACGCCGCCTGAGCGTGTAGTCGCGACGGCGCCGCGAGGGCGCACGCAGTGGCGGCGACCCACAGCCATCGGGTGCTAACGCGCTTCGGAGCCCGCTCGGTCAATGCTTGCTCGATCGGTGCTGCGGCTGCACCGATCGATAGCACGTGACTCAGTGGGCTGAGCAGAGCACGCTGGCGAGCTGGCACCGATCGTTGTACATGACCAACAAGAATAGCGCCGCGATCGTCAGCAAACCGATTCGAAGAATCGCTTCGCGTGTCTGCGCGCTGAACGGTCTGCCCTTGATCGCCTCTGCCACGTTGACGACCACCTGACCGCCATCGAGAATCGGGATCGGCAGGAGGTTGAACAACGCCACATTGATGCTCAGGAGTGCGATCAACGCGAGGAGTTCGGCGAAACCGCTGCGCGCCGTGTCGACTGAGACCTTCCAGATGCCCACCGGGCCCGAGAGGCTGTGCCACGCAGCGGACTTCGTCGCCAGCTCACGGATTGTCAGGACGACGAGGCCGCCGTAACGCCACGTCCCGCGCCACGCGTCGACGAATGCTCGGTCGATCGGTAAAGGGTGCCGCTCGAGTCGGCGCGCAGCCCCGATTTTTCCGACTGTCCGAACCGCACCGCTGGAAGGGTTCGTATCGGACGTCGCCTGCGGCGTGATCGTCACCGTGCGTTCCTTGCCGTGCGACCACACTTGAAGCGCGAGCGGATGTCCAGCCGACGCCGACACACGCTGCACCAGCTCGTCCCAGTTGTGAACCGGTTGATCGCCGACAGCACTGATGCTGTCTCCGCTCGCCAGGCCCGCACTCGCCGCAGGCATTCCGGGCACGACTCGCTCGATGACTGGAGCCGTGGATGCGGTAGGCTCGCCGTAATAGAGCGCAAGACCCAGGATGATCGCAAAGCACAAGACCACGTTCATGAACACGCCCGCCAGCATGATGACGAGGCGCGCCGGCAGAGACTTCGACTCGAACCATCGATCCGGCGGCACGGGCTTCGGACCGAACGGCATCATCGCGTTCGGGTCGCCGCCTTCCGCGGGCGCTTCTTCGCGCCCACCCTCGAGCATTGCACTCGGCTCATCTTCACGCGACGCCATCCGCACGTACCCACCGAACGGCAGCGCTGCAAGCCGGTACTCAGTCTCACCAAATCTCCGCGCCCAGAGGGCGGGTCCGAATCCGATTGAGAATCGCGGCGCGTACACGCCAACGAGTTTCGCCGCGATAAAATGCCCGAGCTCGTGAACGAAGATGACGAGCCCGAAAACGAGTATTGGCGCCAGATATGGCAGGAAACTATCCATCGACTCAGCCTTCCTGCGCGAGATTCGCGACAGACGTTCCTACACGCGCGCGCACATGCGCGCGCGCCGCCGAATCCGCGGCAAGCAACGCCATCCGGTCGTGAGCCGGGGCGTCCGCCAACGCGGTCAGCGCCCCTTCGATTGCAGGCGCGATCGCTGCAAAACCCATCCGTCCCTCCAGAAACAACGCAACCGCCTGTTCATTGGCGGCATTGAAAACGGCTGGAGCCGCGCCGCCTGCGCGGCCGGCCGCCAGCCCTAACGTCAACGCAGGAAAGTCCTCCGCGCGCACCCGCTCAAACGTGAGGGGCGACGCGGCAACAGGATCGAAAGGTGCTACCCCTTCGTCCGCCAGGCGTTCAGGGTGGGTGAGCGCGTAGAGAACTGGGAGCTCCATGCTCGGCATCCCGACTTGCGCGAGCACGCTGCCGTCGATGAACTCGACGAACGAATGCACTACGCTCTGGGGATGGACGACGACCTCAATCCGGTCGTAAGGCACGCCAAAAAGGAAGTGCGCTTCGATGACTTCGAGCGCTTTGTTGGCCAATGTCGCACTGTCAACCGTGATTTTGCGCCCCATACGCCAGGTTGGATGGCGCAGAGCGTCCGCAACGGTTGCCTGCTC
>JBPYEE010000731.1:0-6694 GCA_051985095.1 Vicinamibacterales bacterium
CTCCACACCGTTTGATCCGTACACGGCCACGAAGAACTCCACGACGGCTCCGGCGCCCACCCCCAGGTCGGTCAACGGGACCGCCAGCTCCAGGATCGTCCCCGCCGCGATCGCCGCGGCGCCAGGACCCCGGTCAGTCCATCGGGCCTCAGGGTCCGCCATGTCGCGCGACCAGAACCGGCCGACGACGCGCCCGAGCTGTTCGCGGACCGAGAACCGCAGCCCCTCCGGCAGGACGAACTTCAGCGAGATCTCCGCCCCTTCGGCCAGCAGCTCCAGCAGCGGTCGCTCGGCGTCGACCCGCACGAACAGCGTCGCCTGGTCGAAACCGAAATGGATGGTCGTCAGCCCGACCCCGCGCTTCGCCGGGTGCATCGCGCCGGCCGGGCGCCGGACGTCCAGGCTGCCGGCGCCGAGCCACTCGAAATAGCTCGTCTCCTCGCCATCCAGCGTCGGCGACAGGAGCGCCGTGGGCTCGGTCTGCACCGGCGCGGCGGCGCCGGTGGAAATGTTGCTGATAAACAGCTCGTCGGGCACGGGCCGGTGCCGGAGCGCGTAGGCGTTCCGCAGATGCCGGCGAAACAGGTCGTCGAACTCCAGGTCGTGCGCCGACGAATGGTCGTCGCCGTACCACCAGAACCAGTCACTGCCTTCCGCGATCAGCACCTCTTCGTGGGCCCGCGCGGCGTCGTCCGGACTGACGGTGACGGGCGTGTCGAGGACCTCGCGGGCCGCGGCCAGCTGGCTCCACGCCCGCTGATCATCGGCATGGCCAATCCAGATATAGAAGTTCGCGTCGATCCACGATCCGGGAAAGATTGTCGACAGTGGCTCGACCGCCTCGGCGCACCCCGCGCGCATCGTGACCGTTTGCAGCTCCGGGTGCGTCGAGAGGCGGCGATAGAGCGCCCGCAGGAACGGGCGTCCCCCGCCCTCGAAGTACTCCCACGCGTTTTCCCCGTCGAGGATGATCGGAATCAGCGCCTCTCCCCGGCCACCCCGGGCGCGGTAGCGACGGCCGGCTTCGACCAGTCGCGCGACGAAATCGTCAGCCGCTGCCTCGGCGGACCACGACGCGTAGGTAAATCCAATGCGGTCCGACAGGACGTGATCCCGGAAGGCGCAGGCAATCGAACCGCCCCCCACGCGAACGACGTAGGGCTGATAGAGGCGCTGCGGCTGCTCGAGATGCCCGTATCCATCGCGGGAAAACGTGAGCCCGAGCGTCCGGGCGAGGATCAGCTCGTCGGTCGCCATCCACGTGAAGCCCTCCGCCGCGGCAAGCGGCACCATCGCGTCCGACACCGACCCTTCGGAGGGCCACAGGCCGGTGGGCCGCCGGCCGAACAGGCGCGTGTGGTAGGACACGGCTCGCCGCAACTGCTCCGACGCATCTTCGGGGTGCACGAACCGCTGCCGCGGCCGCCGGGCGTCGGGGTGGGTCGTCAAATAGATGTCGCTGTCGCACAGGAGCGGCAGGATCGGGTGGTAGAACGGCGAGGCCGAGATCTCAATCTGCCCGCGCGCAGCCGCGTCGCGATACTCCGGGATCACCCGGTTCAGCAGTTCGAGCTCGACCCCGCGCAACACGGTCTTGTCGTCTTCAGTGAAGTCGCGTCCCTTCGCGATCAGTGCGCGGATGCGCGGGTCGGCATCGAGATAGAACGGATCGAGCCAGACGAGCTTGTGCCACACCTGGAGGTCGCGCAGGTCCTCGACCGTCATCCGGGCGCGGCGTCCCGCCAGCAGTTCCGCGTAGCGCGGATAGATGTCGATCATCCGCTGGCGATGCGCGTGGAAGAAGTTTTCGGTAATGAACGCCGTGTCGGCCGCATCCAGGTCGGCGGCCGGTTTCAGACTCAGCTCCAGGAACCGGTCGTGGGCCCGGTCGGCCGCGAAGGATTCCAGCTGGACGAGAAGCGAGGGCACGAGGTTGAAAGTCACCTTCACGGACGGGAACTCGCGCAGCAGCGCGACCATGCCGTAGTAGTCCTTCAACGCGTGCAGCCGTACCCACGGCAGGATGTGCTCGTGGGTGACCAGATCCTCGTAATACGGCTGATGCATGTGCCACAAAAGGGCGACGCGGGTCATACAATCTACTAAGAATACCGGTGTTCAAGACGCTCGACCGCTATCTCATCCGCGAGATCGTGCTCCCCTTCGCGCTGGTTCTCACGGCGCTGACCTTCGCGCTGCTCATCCCGCCGATCCTCAATCAGGGGGAACCGCTGATCGCCAAGGGGGTGCACTGGGAGATCGTCGTCCGGGTCCTGCTGACGCTGGTGCCGCAGGCGCTCGGCGTCACGATTCCGATGGCGCTCCTGCTGGGCATCCTGATTGGATTCGGGCGGATTTCTGCCGACCGGGAATTCGTCGCGTTGCAGGCGTGCGGCGTCAGCGTCTTCCGCATCCTGCGGCCGCTCGTCGTCGTCGCCGCGGCGGCGACCGCGGCGACCGCCTACGTGATGATCGTGCTGCTCCCCGACGCGAACCAGCGCTTCCGCGAGATCACGTTCAACGTCGTCGCCTCGCAAAGTGAAGGCGACGTGAAGCCGCGCGTCTTTTTCACCACCTTTCCGAACCGCGTCATCTACGTGCGGGACGTACCGCAGGCCGGCGGGTGGCGTGACGTGTTTCTGGCGGATTCGACCGACCCCAAAGAGACGACGGTGTATTTCGCGCAGAGCGGACGGCTGCTGATCGATCGCGCGAAGCAGACGGTCATGATCGAGCTCGTCGGCGGCACCCGGTACACGACCTACGCCGACCGGCCGAACGTCTGCGAAGACAGCTCGTTCGAACGGCTGGTGCTGAAGATGGATCCGCAGGCCGTGTTCCCGCGGGCGCAGGTCATCAAGGGCGACCCGGAAATGACCATCGCCGAGCTGAGGGCCGCCATCAGCGACAACCAGCGGCACGGCGCCTCGACGGCCAGCCAGTACTTCTACCTGCAGCAGAAGTTCGCCATCCCGGTGGCGTGCGTCGTCTTCACGTTCATCGGTCTGGCGTTGGGCGTCTCGAACCGTAAAGACGGCAAGCTGGCGGGCTTCGTCTTCGGCATCGGCGTTATCTTCGTCTACTACATCTTTTTCTATTCGTCGCGCGGCCTCGCCATCGGCGGCCGCATTGCGCCGAGTCTCGCGCCCTGGATTGGCAACATCGTCCTCGGCATCGTGGGCGTGGCGCTCGTCGTGCGGCGGGCCGAGTCCGGCGACCGGCCGATCCGCATCACGATGCCGGGGTTCCTCCGGCGGCGCGACGCTTCTGCCGGCGCGGTCGCCGGCCCGCCTGACGCCACCGCCGGCCCGGGCGGGCGCACGGTGCTCGTGATCCGGTTCCCGCACGTCAACTGGCCGCGGCCGCGGCTGCTCGACCTGTACGTGATGCGTCTCTATGCCCTGGTTTTTCTGTTGTCGTTCGGGGCGTTCCTCGGCGTGTTCTACATCTCGACGTTCATCGATCTGGCGCCGCATCTGTTTCGCGGCCGTGCGACGCTCGCCACCGTCGCGCGCTTCTTTTACTGGGAGTCGCCGCAGTACGTCTACTACGTGATCCCGCTGTCGGTGCTCGTGGCCACGCTGGTGACGATCGGGCTGTTGACGAAAAACAGCGAGCTCATCGTCATGCGGGCGTGCGGCATCAGCCTGTACCGGGCCGCGGTGCCGGTGTTGCTCTGCGGCCTCCTCTGCAGCGCCGCCCTGTTCGAGCTCGAGGAGAACGTGTTGTCGGTGACCAATCGCGAGGCGATCCGGCTCAATGCGTTCATCCGCGGCTTTCAAGAGCAGACGTTCAACATCCTCAGTCGACGCTGGATCGTCGGCCAGACGGGTGCGATCTATCAGTACGACGTGTTCGACCCGCAGGTGAACCGCTTCACGCGCTTCACGATGTACCGGCCCGCCTCCGCCGAGTGGAAGCTGGAGCGGCTCACGTATGCCAGCGTGGTCTCGATGGCGGATCGTCGCTGGACGGCGCAGAGCGGGTGGGATCGTGCGTTCACGACGACGGTGCGACGAAACGTGGAGCAAACAGCGGTCGACTACCAGCCATTTGCGGAGCGGGAACTGGCGCTCGAATCCCCCGACTTCTTCAAAGCCGAGGAACCCGAAGCCGATCGAATGAGCTACGGCGAACTGAAGGGGTATATCGGCTTGCTCCAGGCGACGGGCTCGATGAACGTCGTGAAATACCTGGTCGATTTGCAGCGGAAGGTGGCGTTCCCCTTCGTATCGGTGATCATGACCCTGCTCGCCGTGCCGTTCGCCGTCACCACCGGCCGCCGCGGGGCGATGTACGGCATCGGCGCCGGCCTCGTCCTCGCGTTGATCTACTGGACCATGCTGAGCGTGTTCGGCGCCCTGGGCGCCGGCGGCTGGATCGCGCCGGTCCTCGCGGCGTGGGCACCGAACATTCTGTTCGCGTCGGCGGCCGCGTATCTGCTGCTGACGGTCCGGACCTGACGTCGCCGCGGCGTTACTGCTGCAGGTCGACCCGCTTGAACCAGAGCGATCCCGACGAGCCCGCCTTCGCGTGGGTCGTGTCGACAACGAACAGGATGCTCCGAATCGTGCGCAGCGGCGGGCCCGGCGTGCTCGTCTGCCCGACCGGCACGAAATCGTCGAAAAATACGGTGCGATCCTCATCGAACCGATCGATGAAGACGGATCGTTCCCATCGTTCGACTTCGCCTTCCCCGCCGCGGAGCTGGATGGAGATACGCATCGGCTGCGTTGCCCGTGCAGTGAACGCGAGCCGCGTGCTGGGGGCGATGCCGGTCGGCGTGTCGATGACGAGCGCCGCCACGGGCGCGGGTGGCGCGGGGCGGGCCAGCCCATAGGTGTATTGGAGGTCGGCGTCGAGGGCCGGGACTTCGACCCCGGCGCGCGACGTCGGCGTGTGTTCAGTCCGCCAGCCGGCCACCGACGCCCCGGTGAAGAGCGGCACGCTCACGGTTGGCGGCGGTCGGGGCGGCGCCGGCGCGAGGGGTGTCGTGCTCCGGACATAGATGGGATTGCTCCGCAGCCACGTGATCGGATGCGCGCCGCTCGTCAGAATCTCGACCCAGTACACGGCAGGCTGCGCCGACGCGTGCACGGTCAGGTCCTGAGGATCGCGGACGGTCGTCACCGGGCGCGGCCCCGCGTACACAACGGTCGTGAAGCTCGGGGGGGCGTTGCTGCGAACGTGCAGCGCTACCGGTCCGCCAGCGGTCAGCTCGTCGCCTTCGTGGACGGTGCCGAATTCGTTGGTCGCCGAGAAGGCGAAGGCCGGCGGTCCGGCGACGCCATCGAGCGCCGTATACAGATGCCCGGCCCGGATCCCGCGCATCAGCACCGCGGCGTCGGCCGCGGCATTGCCGGTCCAGACGCGATCCAGCGCGACATGAACCGACATGGTGCGGAACGACGCTTCGTAGCCGGGCAGCGGCAGCGACCATCCGTTTCGAACGTCGCCGGGATCGCCGCGCAGATTGATCTTCGCGTGCGCGTCGACGCCGCCGATCCCCACGACCCGGCGTCGCTGCGCGACCTCGAGCCATTTCGGAACGGCGCGGCTCGGCTGCAGCAGGCTCGCGATGGTCTCGGTCGGTCGAAACGGATAGTCCAGCAGCGCCGTCAGGAGTTGGCCCCTCCCCTGCCAGCCCGGCTCCTGCGCAAGAATCCGCCAGCTCGTGTCCGGATTGAGCAGTTCGATGCCATCAAACGGCGCCGACCAGCCTGTCCAGCGCAGCTGCGGCTTCGGCGAGTCCGGATGGGCCGCGACGCCGAAGCCCCCCAAGCGACGGACATCCTCGACGACGTCGCGGGGTTCGCCGGCCAAGGGATACGGCGCCGCCGGCATGTCGAAGGCGACGTAGTGTCCACCGCGGGTGCTGATCTCGACGCCGTCCAGGCACAGGACGCCCGATCGGTACACCGGCGGGTCGGCGGCCCGCGTCGCGTCGCCGTGGTCGGTGAACACGATGAACTTCAGGCCTGCCCGGGCGGCCGCGGCCGCGATGACGTCAGGTGGGCTCAATCCGTCGGATCGACTCGAATGTATGTGAAGAATGCCCGCGACCGTGCCGTCACCGACCACGGGCAGCGTCGTGCGGCGCGGCGGCAGTGTGAGGACGACCAAAACAGCGACGGCGGCCGCGAGGGCCGCCGTCAGACCTACCAGCTTCGTCACGAATTGGCGTTCAGAGTCCGGCCGCCTGTCGCAGGGTCGCGGCCTTGTCGGTGCGCTCCCATGTGAATTCGGGTTCGGTCCGCCCGAAGTGACCGAAAGCCGCGGTTTTACGGTAGATCGGGCGGCGCAGGTTCAGTTCGTCCATGATACCGCGCGGCGTCATCTTGAAGTGCTGCCGCACGATCTCGGTAATCTTCTCCTCCGGAATCCGGCCGGTGCCTTCGGTATGCACCATGACCGACACCGGATCGGCGACGCCGATGGCGTACGCCACCTGGACAAGCGCCCGGTCGGCGATCCCGGCCGCGACCACGTTCTTGGCGACGTAGCGCGCCATGTAGCACGCCGAGCGGTCCACTTTCGTCGGGTCCTTGCCGGAAAACGCGCCACCGCCGTGCGGCGCGGCGCCGCCGTAGGTGTCGACGATGATCTTGCGCCCTGTAAGGCCGGCGTCGGCGTGAGGGCCGCCCATCTCAAACTTGCCGGTCGGGTTGGCCAGGACGTTGTAACGGTCACCGGC
>JBPYEE010000732.1:0-7334 GCA_051985095.1 Vicinamibacterales bacterium
GGCGATACCCAGGGTACGGAGCGGTCAAGAGCTCGACATGCTCGACTTCGATGTTCGGCGACACGCTCGCAACAGTCGGCAAGTACGGCGTGAACGGCACAACGTCGACCATCGACAGGGTCACCGGTCGAACGCCAAACTTGCGCAGCTCATCGATCGTGATCGGCGGGCCGTGCGTGACCAAGACCGTGGCGACGGGCACCCCGGGCGGTGTGGCCGATCCAAGTAGCACGGACACATCCACGCGGATGTTTCCATCCACGAGCACCCGCGCGAACTGCACCGCGTAGACGGGCTTAGTGTTGGCGGCCGGCTTGTAGCCGTCAATGCGCGGGAACACAGGCGTCCACATGACGGCACGTTTGGCGCTCGTCAACTCAGCAATCGTACGTCCGTCCGGCCACGCCTCCACGAGCGCGACCGTCGACGGACCATTCGAGGTGGGTCGCGGAGTGTCCTGGGAGGCCTGCGCGAGATTGAGAACAGGACCGATTGCCGCTATCAGCGCGAGCAGGCCCCGCAGTACCAAGCTCATGTGGTGTTCACCGCCGAGCACGATGTGGCGTTCTGGCAAATAGACGAATCGGACCGCCTATCAGTCGGGAGGGGCCGCTGCAGGCCACCGTGTTACGCTCCACCCCTTCTGGGTTGTTCCTGTCTAGTGGACCTCGAAGCGGCCGTCGCCGCCGTGGCGCCACGGATCGTCGCCTACGCGCAAGCGCGTACTGCATCACGCGCAGACGCTGAAGACATCGCCGAGGAAGCGCTTACGGCACTTGTCCGCCGATGGCGTCACCGAGGTCCGCCCGAATCGGTTGAGGAGCGTGCGGCTGAGCTTGGCATCGCTCTGATCGCGAGTAAACCGTTTCACGCGGGCGTCCGTCCAATGCGAGAGTAGACGCTCTACTATCGCGAGGCCGGGAGCTAAACATGATCCTGGAACAAGCTACGGTCGGGCCGTACCACATGTTGCGACGCCGGTCGTTGCGCCCGTCTGCCGTGGTCCTCTTCGCATGAAACGGACCGCATTGCGATCGACCACGCGTCTCGGATTGGTCCAAGGAACGCTCGATATGCTGGTGCTCCGGGCGCTCGTCTTGGGGCCGCTACACGGTCATGCGATCGCCACGTACATCGAGCGACACTCCGACGACGTGCTCCACGTTGACCATGGATCTCTGTACCCCGCGCTCTACCGTCTGCGGAAGGCCAGGCTCATTGACGCCAGCTGGGCGCCCATTCCCGAACGCAACCGCGAGGCGAAGTACTACCGATTGACACCGGCCGGCAAGAAGCGGCTCGCCCGCGAGCATTCGAAATGGCGCGAGCTGGCCCGCGCGATCGCTCGAATCATGGAACCCGTGTAAGAAGGTGCGTGTGGCTGATTGGCACTGGTGGCGCCGTCGCGACGCAGAGCATGACGAACTCGACAAGGAACTCGAGACCCATGTCGCCCTCGAGATTGAGGAGCAGCGCGCAGCCGGAAAGTCGCTGGAGGACGCCACGAACGCCGCCCATCGTGCGTTCGGCAGCATCTTGTTGACGAAGGACGAACTGGCCGATTTGAAGTCCCGTGCCACGCTCGACCGGGTGGCGCAGGAAATGAAGCACGCCTGGCGCCGCCTGATTCGCACGCCGGTCTTCACTTCGGCGACGATTCTGACGCTCGCGGGCGCGATGACCGCCAACATCATCATGTTTGCCGTCGTCTATCGCGTCGTGCTGAATCCGCTGCCATACCGAGATTCGGCGCGCTTGATGACACTCGATCACGGTATGCCGGACCGACAGGTACCATCGGGTGTCAACATGACGGCGCTGCTGTACTACGCGTACCTCGACCGTGCGCGAACCCTCGAAAGCGTTGCCTTGTATCGCGTCGATGAGCGGAACTTGACCGGCAGCCAAGTGCCGGAGCGCGTCCGCGTGTGCCGCACGACGCCGTCATTGAGCGCCGTGCTCGGTGTCGGCCCGGAACGTGGCCGGTGGTTCACGGCGGAGGAAGGCGCGCCGGGTGGCCAGACGGTCGCCATCTTGTCACACGGGTTGTGGATGCGCTGGTTCGGGGCGGACCCACACGTACTGGGTGAACAGGTCGCCATTGACGACGTGGCCGCCACGATCATCGGCGTCATGCCCGCCTCGTTTGTGTTTCCGGATTCGCAGGTCGATCTCTGGATCCCGGATCAGCTCTCCCCGATCCTGGCCGCATCTCCGGCGATGAACGGCGTGTATGACCTCGCCGGAGTCGCTCGACTCAGAACGGGCGCCGACATTCGCCGGGTTCGAGCGGAGTTGACAGCTGTCGCCCACGAACTCGGACCCGCGAATCGGGGTCAGGGCTACGACCGGCTGGTGTCGACCGCCACGACATTGATTGAGGCAACGGTGGGTCGGATCGAAGCCACGCTCTGGATGTTGTTTGGGGCGGTGGCCGTGGTGATGCTGATCGCGTGTGCCAATGTGGCGAATCTCTTGTTGGTCCGGTCCGAAGCCAAGCAACGAGAAATTGCCGTTCGGCGGGCACTTGGCGCGGGACCTGGCGGCATCGCGACGTACTTTTTCGCCGAAGCGGCATGGCTCTCCCTGATCGCCGGCCTGATCGCATGTGTATTCGCGATGGTCGGCATTCGGGCGTTGGTAGCCGTCGGACCACGCCTGCCGCGACTCCATGAGATTCGGTTCGACTATGTCGCCTTGGAATTTGCCGCGGGCCTCGTCGCACTGGCGTGCATCGGGTTGAGTGTCATTCCGTGGCTGCGATTGGGACGGCTCGCCATGTCATTGCGCGATAGTGGTGGACGGCAAACGGCGACACTGGCGCGCCACCGGATTCGACAGCTCCTGATGGCGGCGCAAGTCGCACTGGCGCTGGCCCTGCTGGTCGCGTCCGGTCTCCTGCTGCGCAGCTTTCAAAACGTTCGAAACGTGAATCCCGGGTTCGACGCCACCTCGGCGCTCACGTTCCGCATCGGGTTGCCGCCAGCCGACTACGTGAGCCGCGATCAGACCGTGACCGCACACCGCGCGATTCTCGACGGCCTTTCGAGGTTGCCCGGCACCAAGTCGGTGGCGGCCGCGACATGCTTGCCGCTCGCGGAACAAGGGTGTTTCGCCGGGCCATTGTTCGTGGAGGGTCGACCGATTCCGCAGGATCCGACGCCACCCTTGATCCGATTCCTCGCGGTTTCCGGCGAGTACTTCCAGACGATGGGTATCCGTGTGCTTCGCGGTCGCGCGATCAGCCGCGGGGACGGCGAGCGGAATGAAGCCGTGGTCGTCGTGAATCAGGCGCTCGTCGATCTCGTGTTTCCGAAACAGGAGCCACTCGGCCAACATGTCCGACTCGGGAATCCATCGTTCTCGAAAAACCCGGAATGGATGACGGTCGTGGGCGTGGTCCCGAATACATCGTACCGCGCGCTCACGGAACCGCGTGCTGTCCCGATCATGTACATGCCGTTGATGGGCCGGGTCATCAACATCGGACCGCAGCTGCGCGCCATGAACTACGTGATTCGCGCGACCGTCGCGCCAGAAACCTTAACCGAACCGGCGCGTCAGGCGACGGCACACGTCGATTCGCGGCTAGCGCTCGCCCAAATACGGCCATTGCAGCAGTTGATGGATCAAGCGACGGCTCAGTGGGCGTTCACAGCGGTATTAATTGTCACCGCTGCGAGTTTTTCACTCGTGCTCGGGTTGATTGGGATTTATGGTGTGACGTCGTACATCGTCACGCAGCGGACCGGAGAGATCGCAGTGCGACTCGCCCTCGGTGCCACCCGGAACGCGGTGGTATCCATGGTGATTCGACAAGGTGGCCGCGTGACGCTCACCGGCGTCGGCGTGGGAATCCTGGTCACGACGGTCGCCAGTCGCCTCATCGATTCACAACTGTACGGTGTGACACCGCGCGATCCGCAGGTGATCGTCCTAGCCACACTGGTGCTCACCAGTACCGCCCTCGTTGCGTGCTGGCTCCCGGCGCGGCGAGCAGCCTCACTGAGTCCGGTAGATGCGTTGAAGACTGAATGATCGATTCGCAACCCGACTCGTTTTTCAACTGAACCGCCACCTAATCCTGCGCGAGCGCCTCAATATCAGCGTAGAAGCGCATGATGGGATCCTCCGACTCGCGTAGCGATTTCAGGACAGCTTCCCATTCGCTCGGCGAGTTCCTGCACTGGTCGATCAGTGTTCGAATACGACTCAGGTACACCTCGTTACTGAACAGCACACGGCCATTCGCTGTCAGGAAGTCGATCGCGTCGCGGATAGCACGAATCCGGTCTGGGCCTGATGGTGAAGGGTGTTTAAATTCGAATGCGTCAAACAGCGGCTCTTTTTGGCCCGAAATGGATAACCACGTCGGCCTCAAGACCGCTCCGCGTAGACGGATTGTAGCCAGTGATTTCGAGCGGCTGTATTGGAGTATCAAAACCGTACCAGGGCGGAGTCAGTGACACCGTGTCTCAGTTGTGTCCCACAGCCATGAGGTGAGGTCGAGACAGCACGCAGACCGTGAGCGCAAAGTCTGATGCACGTTCGATTTATGGCGCTGCTGGAGAACTTCCGGAACGTAACGACAACCGGATGCTCAGCGCTCGAATAGTCAGCCGCAACTTGTTGAAAACAAACGTGATTGGCTCCTCAGGCTGGACTCGAACCAGCAACCCTCCGGTAACAGAGCCGTGCCGTCATTGCGGTCGGTGCGGCTCTGCTCTGTTTCTTTCGGGTTTTCTCGGAGTGATTCCGGTCCGTTCGGGTGCGCATTGGTGGCGACCGGTGCAGTTTGTCTCATCGTGTCTCAGGCGATTCGACCAGATCGCCGATTTGTTAGACACCGCCGCGTTGCCCCACCCGGGGCTTACATCACAAACGCGGCAAGAATGTTTGCAATCCTGTCGGCCCTGACCTGGGACATCACTCGCGACGGGCCCGTCGCCGCTCGAGGGAACCCAGCCATTCTATCCCTCAACCACTGGACTGCTGATCAGTCCGCGTGAAATTTATTCCGACGTTTGATCCTGCGAACTCCCTGAACCAGCGGTTCACGCTGCGATCGGATTCGGGGACAAAGACTCTCTTGGATTCAACACCATTAAAGCGATCGCGGCGCAGACGAAGAAGGCGCCCGCGAGCATGTAAAGAGAAATGGCGTTTGAATGCAGATACGTCCTCGCCAGACCCATAAGGGATGGGCCCACAAACCCACCCAGACTCCCGATCGAGTTGAGAAAAGCGAGGCCTGCGGCGGCTGTCGGTGCAGCAAAGAATGTCGGTGGATAGGACCAGAAGGTCGATAAGCAGGCAAGCGTGCCTGCGGCAGCAAGCGTGAGGCCAATCATTGCAACCACTAGCCCGCCCGCCCCTGTTCCGGCCGAGATGGCTAGTCCAACGCCCGCTGCAATCGCAGGAGCCGCCGTATGCCAGGCGCGCTCCATGTTCGCGTCGGAGTGACGACCGTTGATCACCATCGCGACCGCACCAACCGCAAACGGAATGGCAACGAGCACACCGTTCCAGAGCGGGTCCGTGACGCCCCTCTCCTGGAGCAGACGAGGCAGGAAGAAGTTGAGCCCGTACATGCCGAGATTGATGCAGAAAGCGATCGTAGCGAGCGCCCATAGTGTAACGTCCTGAAGGGAAGACCGCAGACGTTGATGGCCGCCGACCTGGGCGCGATGGCGGCGGTCTTCGTCCAGCCGGCGGACGACCAGTCGTCTTTCTTGGTCGCTGAGCCAGTACGCGTCCTGCGGGCCGTCCTCCAAGCGCACGAGCGTAATGACTCCAAGAACGATCGCCGGCAACCCTTCGATCAGGAATACCCATTGCCAGCCCGCCAGCTTCGAGACACCCGCCATGTTGCGCATGATCCATCCCGACAGCGGTGCACCTAAGAAACTGGCCACGGCGATGCCTGTCATGAAAGTCGAGACTGTGCGCGCGCGGAACGCTGTCGGGAACCAGTATGTCAGGAACAAGATTATTCCCGGGAAAAAGCCAGCCTCACTGGCACCCAGCAGCAAACGCAGAATGTAGAACTGCCAAGGCGTCCGTACGAACAAAAACGCGGTGGCAACCACACCCCAGACGACGAGTATTCGCGCAATCCACAGCCGTGCACCGACGCGTTCAAGGAGCAGGTTGCTGGGAACTTCGAAGAGGAAGTAGCCGATGAAGAACAGACCGGACCCAAATCCGTAGATCGCATCGCTGAAGTTCAGGTCGGCCGACATCTGGAGCTGTGCGAAGCTGATGTTCACCCGGTCGAGAAACGCAACAACGTACAACACGAAGAGGAAGGGAATCAGTCGGCGGCCTATCTTTGCGTAGGTCAGACGTTCGAACGAATCGGAAACGGGGCTGACGGCCGTGCTCATTGTCCCAACTCTCCGATGGTTCGATCCGTCACGAGCATGCAGCCGGGTGAGTGTGTGATCGCAAACGGGATGCGTGCATGCTGCACCGCCACCTGAGCGGTCACACCGCATGCCCAGAATACGGGGAGTTCATCGGGTTCCAGCAGCATCGGGTCACCGTAATCCGGCTTGGACAGATCAGCGATCCCCAGAGTCGCGGCATTTCCCCAGTGGATCGGCGCGCCGTGTACCGTTGGTAGAACTTCTGTAATCTGGACCGCGCGCTCAAGATCCCTTTGCTTCACAGGCCGCATCGAAACCACGAGCGGACCGTAGAAGGGTCCCACTGGTGTTGTTGGGATCGTCGTCCGCCACATCGCCACATTGGCGTGGCGCGACACGTGTCGCACGGGCACACCCGCAGACACAAGAATGTGGTCGAAGGTGAAGGAGCAGCCAAGTGCGAAGGCCACCAGGTCGCCGGACCAGAGCGACATTAGGCTTGAGACCTGCGCGACCTCGATTCCGTGTTCGAACACCAGATACCGCGGGACATCCGTTCGCACGTCGACGTCCTGGCCGAGCGTTGGAAGGAACGGTGCTCCTGGTTCGCCCATCGCGAGCACCGGACAAGGTTTCGCGTTGGCTTCGCAGAAGGCCCGGAAGTCCTCGGCATATGCTGCCGGCACGATCGTGAGGTTCGCTTGAACGTACTGAGCCGCTACTCCGGCGGTCGATCCCCTGAACAGACCATCGCGTACCGCTCGTCGGACACGCTGCCCAGTCGAGAGCTCAGTGAGACTGATCGATGCCATGGCGCGGGAGTATCCAAGATGGAAGGCCCGCTCGTCCAACGAGAAATTTTGATTACCGTGACCAGATTTTCTTCAGCCTTTTACGGTGACCAGATGGGCAAGCGGGCCTGTGGCGAAGCGGCCGGCCACTTCCACGGCAAGGGAAGCAACCGCT
>JBPYEE010000733.1:0-6061 GCA_051985095.1 Vicinamibacterales bacterium
TACGGTGAAATCAGTCTCGTTAATTGAGAAGAACTCCAGACGGTTCCGGATGCAGGTGGCTGGCGACGCCTCGTTCTTGGACGAGGCGGCGTCCGATAGGTTCACTGCCGTTGGAGGCGACGTCTCAATCGGAAAGACGATTGTTACGAACGCCACACGCGCGTTCAACGAACAAGACTTCACGTTCACGAGCGTCGCCAAACGGTAACAGCGCTTGTGGGTGTCCTCTTCGAATGCCGACAGCCTCCCGGCGTCGCGTCGACGTCGGCATCACGGGCGCACCGTGTCAGGTTGGCCAGCGATGCCGTCGATGAAGCGCTTCGCTCGCTTGGTGAGCGTCGTCGTGTTTGACTAACAGTTCGGCTCCGGCGTTTGCTGCGGAGTTCCCTGCTGCGTCGTCAGCTCTGATCGTCGAGTCGATCCCGACCTCATCGAGAATGCGCTTGGCTCCCTGCGCATCCGCCAACGACCTGAACGTCGCAATTGAGACGAGATTCGGGGTTTTGGCCATAACACGTCTTCACTGGAGCCGGGCGGTTGACCGGAATCCCGACTGCCTAACGGGCCGATGAGGCGGCCAGGCCGGGAGTCGGCACTCAGACTTCCAGATCGCCTCGCGGTGTCGATCACGGGCAGCCGACGCGGGCGACTCCAGCACGGCTCAGTAACTACCTGTCATCCCGGAATGGGCGGTGGGTTTTCGTCAGCGACGATCATGTCCGAGGGCGGAACCCGTGCACCGGGGCGGCGTCCATCTGTGCTCGCGCCTAAGCTCGAAGGCCCCGATCGCACCTCGAGGTACCCCGCCAGCAATTTTCGCAGGCGCTGCCGATGTCGGCGCTTGTGCCTCTGTTGGATGTGAAATCGTGCGCGGTCACCGTTTCGTTGTGACATAAGGCGACGTCCTCGGCCGAAAACCGGGCGCTCGACGGTCGAGGTTCGCTCGCTCCAGATGGCTCTCCTGTATGGGTCCGCCCTCCGCACGGCGCGGCGGTACCGTCCAATCGGGTGAACCTCACCGAAACGCGCGAGGGCGCGTCGTGCGGTTGCGGTTGTTACTTCGTAGCCGGTTGAGATTTCACCTTGGCCGCAAACTCATGGATCGATGCCTCGAGTCTCGCGACATCGGCACTGATCTCCGCTTTCGCGCGCGCCAGGTTCGTCTCATGCGTAGTCTTCAGCGTGCGCAACCGGCGCTCAATATCCTGTCGCGTCGTTCTCAGCGAATCAATGGCGGTGAATTCTGCCTGCGCTCGCCGCTCCTTAGCCTTCGCTTCGAACTGATCCAACTTGGCCTTCACCTCTTGGAGTTGCGCGTGGATCTTATCCTCATACGCTTTCAGCTCGGCGCTCGTCGCAGAGCTGGTTGGTGTCGTTTCGGTTGGCATAATGTGTCCTTTCATTACCTCTATTCGTTCCAGATAACCTGCAGCGCTACGCCAGGACGCGTGATGTGAACGGCGCCGCCGGCCGGTCGCACCACCTCTGGGATGCGCGACCCGCTACCTATCTGCACTTACACGCGACTCGTGCCTCACTGTCGCGCTGCATCCGTCTTCTTTCCCGGCCAGTCACCGGGCCAGCGCGGGGGCAGTACGCGTGCCGCCATTTGGCACCCTCAACGAGCAAGAACTCAACCGTCGGAGATTGCAGCCTCACAAGCGGCTGCGACTTCCGACGAAATGTCGTGGTCCTCCCTGACCGACAACGTCTGGAACTTAGGCTGCTTTATGACGAGCCACCGAGGTCTGCGCCTTGAATCGCCCAATCACATCGCCGGCCAGCGCGACGAGCAGGAGAGCGCCGCCCCAGATCGCCGGCCAAAGCATCACCACGACCAGGATCTTGGCGCTCAGAGGAAGCCCGAGGAAATCACTCGCATGCATGCTGCTAGGTGAACGAGGTCAGCGTGTTGACGACGGACGCCAACATCAGCAGCGCCCACCCATCCAGGATCAACTCGAGGCCCACGGCGAAGCCGATGAACCAGACACCTGATGTCGGCCATTGCAGCGCGAGCATCATGCCCAGGGCGACCGACACCAGGCCTGCGACGACGGTCCAGCCCCATCGAGGAAACTGCAGCGCCGTCGCGCCGATCGCTTTGAAGAACCCGCCGGCGATGAAATAGAAGCTTAGGACCAACGTGAGTGTCAGCGCGCCGGATCCCGGATACGCGAGCAGGATCGCCCCCACGGTGGCGCGCAGGATTCCGCCCAGGAGATAAAGAAAGAATCCGCTCCAGGCGCGCACCTGAAACGCGTGCACGATTTGCATCACGCCCGCGACGAACAGCAGCGCGCCGAACAGGACCACGGAGACGATGGTGGCGGTCGAGTCGTAGATCACAGCTGCGATCCCGAGCACGAGCAACGCGATGCCGGCAAAGATTAGCCAGCCACGGACGTTTCCCATGGTCTCCCCACCCGCGAACGGGTGTGCAGACATCGGGTGTGAACGCACGGCAGACCTCCTCCTCGTTGGCAAGCAGATTCACTGCCAGCATCGATGAGATCAACGCATCCACGTCGTTCAGCTGTCCGGCCTTCATCCGTCGCGCTCAAGTTCGCACCAACGTCAAATCGGGCAGCCAGATGCGTTTTCAGCAGGGAACGCGCGATCTTCGGTGGGGCTCCGTTCGTGCCGGCCGAAGGCTCGACAAGCTCAGCTGATGCTGACGCGCTTGCCGACCGCATCCCAGATCCCGGCCGGCGCAAAGCAGGCATGAGAACCACGCTGGCGTAACCCCAGGAACATCAACAGAAAGACCCGCAAAGACGAGGAGACGCCTGACGCCGAATCCTCCGAGGGCCTCGAATCGGCTTTGCCTCGGCGGTACCCGAGCTTGGCGTTGACGGTGACGGTGCCGAGCCTCACCCGAGCGACCACCGCCAGGGACATCCGCGATACACGGCCTTCACACGGCCGATGCATCACAGACACGCCGGATGACTAGCCTTGCGCACCGCGAAGGAGGTTACGAATGCGGCACCTGCGAAGACGATCGCTTGCGACGTTGACACTGGCAATCACCCTGGCCGGCCCTGCTGGAACCATGCGGATGTACGCGGCACCGGCACCGGACGGCGACGACCGTCAAGATGGAAATCAGCCGGCCGAACAGATCGAGACGGCCAGCCCAATCAAGCACGTTATCGTGCTCATCGGCGAGAACCACACATTCGACAACATCTTCGCGACCTACGTCCCGAAAGAGGGGCAGCAGGTGTCGAATCTGCTGTCGAAGGGAATCATCGACGCCGGAGGGTTTCCGGGACTGAACCGTGCGTTGGCTGAACAGTTCAAGATCGGCACGATTAATCCGGTGTCGTATTTCATCGACACCGACAAGCTCACGAACCCAAGCAAGACGGCCTATGCGCCGTTCCTCCCGACGCCGGAAGTCGGCTTCGCTCCGCCGCAGCCGGTCACTCTCGCACAGTTCCTCAAGGATCCGGTCGATACGGTTGCCCCCTTCGACGCGAACACGTTCTCGCGCGCCGAGCTGCACACCATCTCGCCCGTCATCGAGAACGAGGACCTGAACCTACTGACCACCGGGGCGACCGGTTTGCACAATTGCACCGCGGATCCGACGAAGCCTCCGTCGGCGTGCTCAGAGCCGGACAGCCGCATCACCAACTTCAGCGCGCTGCCGAACACGTCATTCCAGATCACCGGCCAGTTCGTACCGTACGACTCGTACTCGGGCGACATGGTTCATCGTTTCTTCCACATGTGGCAGCAGTCCGATTGCGACGTCGCCCACGCGACGACGGCCAATCCCACCGGTTGCCGCAACGATCTGTATCCATTCGTTGGAATCTCGCGGGGCGATGACTCCGGCGCGAACTCGATGGGCTTCTTCAACGTCCAGCTCGGCGACGCACCGGTGTTCAAGCGGCTGGCTGACGAATACTCCATGAGCGACAACTATCACCAGGCGGTGATGGGGGGCACGGCCGTCCAGCACATCATGCTCGGCACCGCCGACGTCATGTTCTGGGACCAGGTCACTGGTCTTCCGGCCGTACCGCCCGCCGCGGCCATCGCCAATCCGACGCCGAAGAGCGCGACCAACGCAGGATTCACGACTGACGGGCAGTGGACCAAATGCGCCGATCCAAGCCAGCCGGGGATCACCCCGATCTTCGACTACCTGAAGACGCTGTCGTGGCGCCCCGATATGAGCGCGACCACCTGCGCACCCGGCCGGTACTACATGATCAATAACACGCGCCCGGGATTCCTCTCGAACGGCGCCATCAACACCGCGGGAATCATCGGAGGCAGCGCCGCCCCGCCATCGTCGCTTCGCACGATCGGCGACGCCTTGAACGAGAAGGCGATCAGCTGGGCGTACTATGGCGGCGGCTTCAACGCGGCCGCGCGGTTCGACAGCGGTTCGACCGATCCTGTCGATGTGATGATCGGAACCGGAGGGGACTTCTATTGCGACATCTGCAATCCCTTCCAATACGCCGCGTCGATTATGGGCAATCCGGACCAGCGAAAGGCGCACATCAAGGATGCTGTTGACTTTTTCGACGACCTGGACGCCGGACGACTCCCGTCAGTGTCGTACCTGAAGCCGGACAGCTTCGACGACGGCCACCCGGCCAGCTCGAAGTTATCGCTGCTCGAGGCGCTCATCGAACGGGTCGTCGACCGGTTGAAGGCCAACCCGGAGCTGTTCGAGAGCACGGCCCTGCTTGTGACGTTCGACGAAGGCGGCGGCTACTGGGACTCGGGCTTCTTCCAGCCGGTCGATTTCTTCGGCGACGGGCCGCGCATCCCGATGCTCGTCGTGTCGAAATTCTCGCGCGGCGGGAAGATCTCGCACACGTACGCCGACCACGCGTCGATCGTCAAGTTCATCGAGCGGAACTGGCATCTCAAACCGCTGACCGGACGCAGCCGGGACAACCTGCGCAACCCGGTCATGTCCGGGGCGAATCCATACGTACCGACCAACATGCCGGCGATCAGCGACCTGTTCGACCTGTTCGATTTCGATTCTGATCAACAACGGTAGCTCGGAGCAGCCTGCGGTGTGAGGACTGGCCGAAGGGGGCATCCCGCCAGCCCCCTTCGGTTCACGGTGAAACCGCAGCGGAGATTATTCGTGTGTGTCGAACACCTGACCGACGCGGCGGCTTGTTGAAAGCCGTTCGATACGGCCGATTCCGAGCGTGGAGCAGGTGACGTTTCGTCGACCGGGCGCTTACGACGCAACCGACAGCCCGTCGAGATCGTACTTCCGCAGCCGCACGTACAGCTGCGTGCGCGACAGGCCGAGACGCCTCGCCGCTTTCGACTTGTTTCCGCGGCACTCGCGCATGACCTGCTCGATCATTTCGCGCTCGACAACCGTGAGATCAGCGGATCGCGGTGGCGGCGAACCCGTCCGGCGTTCGAGCGAGAGGTGCGCGGCGGTGATGAGCCCGCCGTCACACAGGATGGCCGCCCGCTCGAGCGCGTTCCGCAGCTCGCGCACGTTGCCTGGCCAGTCGTGCTCCAGCAGCGCCGTGCGGGCGGCGGCGGTGAGCCCTGCCGGCGGCCGGCCGAACGAGCGACCGATGTCGCGGAGGAATGCCTCGCTCAGGTCGATGATGTCTGCGGTGCGCTCGCGCAGCGGCGGCAGCGCGATGTCGAACACCTGCAGCCGGTAATAGAAGTCCTCCCGGAAATCGCCTCGATCGACGGCTCGCCGGAGATCACGATTCGTCGCCGCGATGACTCGCACGTTCGCGCGCAGCGTGCGGACGCCGCCCAGGCGCTGGAACTCCCGTTCCTGCAGGACGCGCAGGAACTTCGCCTGCGCCGATGGGCTCATTTCGGTCACCTCGTCGAGGAACAGCACACCACCACTGGCGAGTTCCAGGTGGCCTGGCTTCGCCTGTTGCGCGCCCGTGAAGGCCCCGCGCTCGTGCCCGAACAGCTCCGACTCGAGCAGCTGTTCGGGCAGCGCCGCGCAGTTCAGTGCGACGAACGGTCCGGCCTTGCGGGGCGACGCCCGATGGATGAAACGCGCCACGACCTCCTTGCCCGTACCCGACTC
>JBPYEE010000734.1:0-5788 GCA_051985095.1 Vicinamibacterales bacterium
ATGCAGCCTTCGATTTGATTCTTCAACCCATCCGGGTTAACGATCAGCCCGCAATCATGCGCGCAGATCACACGCCGCACGCCGATCCGTCCGCTGTCGGCATCGACGCCAACTTCCATCATGGTCGCGATGTAGTTCTCCGATTGCTTGTACTGCGTGTAGGCGATCCCGCGACCGAGGAGCAGAGCGCCGGCGCCCCCGTCTCGTGCCCGCGGGTGGGGGGACGGCCTGGCTTGCCAGCCAAATGCGCGCGCAGCGCTGTTGATCACCTCGACAGCTCGCGGGTCGGTAAGCCGCGCGAGACGGAAGGCGACCGGATCGACGCCCATTCCGGCCGCAATCTCGTCGGTGAAACTTTCCACCGCGAATACATTCGCGACCTTTCCTGGCGCGCGTAGATTCGAGAGTTGGAGCGGCGTCTCCTTCACCCAGTGAACCGAGACGCGCACGCTGGCCGCTTGGTACGGAGGATCTCCGTTCTGCGTAATCAGCCCTGCGCCCCGGCCGTGCTCCTGGGACAGACCGGCCGCATCGGCCGCCAGGAGCGCTCGCGCGCCGGGCGTCTGACTCGGCAGCCACATTTGCGTGTGCCAGGCGACGATCCGGTCGTTCGCGTCGAGGCCCGCCTCGAGGTCGAGCAGCTGCTGCGGGCCCTTCGGATCCCATCCGGTTTCGTCTTGACGCGACCACTGCACACGTACCGGCCGGCCGATGGTTTTCGCGAGCAGGACCGCGTCGGCTGCGACGTGATCGCCGCCATTAGTCCCGTACGATCCCGAACCATCCAAAAACACCACGCGTACCTTTTCCACCGACAGCCCGAACACCTTCGCAAGATTCGCGCGCAGCCCGTGGGTCCCCTGAGACGCCGACCAGATGGTTACTTCATCGCCTCGCACGGCGGCCACCGCGCACGACGGTCCCAGCGACGCGTGGCTCTGAAAAGGCCAGAAGTACGTTGCGGAGTACTTCTTTGAGGCGGTTGCCAACGCGGCTGAAACGTCGCCGTGGCTGACGAGTTCCTGGTGCCGGTCGATCAGAGCCTCGCGGGTCCAGCGGTCCAGCCCGTCGCTTCCCGGTAGACTCTGCCGCTCGTTCCAAGTGGCTCTGACGGCGGCCGCTGCACGCACGACCGCCCATTCATCGTCGGCGGTGACGGCGAGAAAGTCCTTGACGCGGACGATGCGCGCGCCGCTGATGCCGCGGAGGGACGATTCATCGACGGCAACCAGTGTCGCGCCGATGGTCGGAGGCCGAATCACGCGAGCGTGCACCATTCCAGGAAGGCTGAAGTCCTGCACGTAGGTATGGCGGCCAGAGCATTTGGCTGACATGTCCGGACGCGGGAGGGGCTTTCCGACGACGGTGTAGGTCGGCTGTTTTCGCAGCGGTGCCTTCGGGTCGACTCTCAGGGACAGGTTCCGGCCATTGACCAGTGCACCGATGCTGACCCCGGAATCCCCGCTGATGCCGCGGCCGCTCGACTGCCCGTTCTGCCGTTGCTCGGACTGGAGCGGCCGAACCTCGCCGTCCACGATCGTCAGATCCGCAGCCGCCATTTTGAGGCGTGCCGCGCCGAGCTCGAGCAGCGCGCTTCGCGCCGTCGCCGCGGCCTGCCTGATCTCGGTGCCACCGCGAGTCAGACCAGTACTGCCTCCCGTGCCACCCTGATCAGGGCAGATCGCGGTATCGCCATCCACGATGCTCACGCGATCAGCGGCGACGCCGAGTTCCTCGGCGGCCATCTGTGCAATCGCGATGCGCACGCCGGTACCGACGTCCACCTTGCTTGTGAAGATCGTCACGGTACTGTCTGGATGGATCGCAAGAAAGCTGTCGACCTCTGACGGGTCCACGGACTTAGTCGGCATCGCGCCTGACAGCGCCGGCGCATCGGGCCTTCGCAGCGCGCGCTGGAACGCGCCACTGGTGAATCCCACGACCAGGACGCCACCTGCTTTGAGAAGCTCTCGACGGGACACCTTATTACGATCGAGGTTGAGCGTCTGCATTGCGGGCCTCCTAACCTCGTGCCGCGCGCATGACCGCGTTGAGGATGCGCGTGTGCGTACCGCAACGGCAGAGATTTCCCGAGAGTGCCTGTCTGACCTGGTCTGATGTTGGATTCGGCGTCTGCGACAGAAACGCCGCGGCCGCCATAATCATGCCGCTCGTGCAGTATCCGCACTGCGCGGCCTGTTCGGCGATGAAGGCGACCGGCACGCGGTCGAGCGCATTACCGGGCGCGAGACCTTCAATGGTCGTCACGTCATGTCCCGCCGCACGACTCACCGAAGTCATGCATGACCGGGTGGCGCGACCATCCATCAAGATGGTGCATGCACCGCATTGGCCGAGGCCGCAGCCGAACTTTGCGCCGTGCAGGTTGAAATGATTGCGCAGCAGGTAGAGCAGCGGCTGGTCCGCGTCCCAGGACTCTGCCGTGACTGGACGACCGTTGAGTCGGAATGCATAACTCGCCATAGAACCTACATCTTATGCTGAGAGGGAAGCGCAAATGCCCAAAAACGCAAATCCACAGAATCAGCGAGCGGTCCCGCAAATGAAGACCAGCGACAGATTACAGTCTACGCCCCTAGTACTACTTTGTCAGATAATGGTGTTTCACTGAAGCGTAACAACCTGACCCGCTTTCATCATGACCAACATAGTCTCCACGTTCCGTGCTGTGAGGTGGACACCGCACAGTCTATGGGTGCCGTCGCGAGACTGACGTCGTTATTGCAGCATTACGAGCGCTGCTCCGGTTTCGACTCCGGCACTCTATTTGGCATCCGGCAGCCGGTAAGCGAGTATTTCTCCTGAATAATTCGCCCCGCCGGCCGTGACCACGATGTACTGCTTGCCGTTGAGCATATACGTCATTGGTGTGCCGCCCTGAGGTGCCGGCATGAAGACGGCCCCGGCGTCTTTACCGGTCGCCTTGTCATACGCTCGGAGCACCGCACCACGCACGCCGGAAGGCGTCATCGTAAAGGCACCTTCTCCGGCAATGACCAACGTCTTGGTCACCAGCGTCCCAATCGTCCCCTGAGAGTTGGAATTTCCCAGGCGATCAATGTTGTTGAGCCCCTTGAGTGCCGGACTGTCGCGGATATTGTCCGGCGTTGTTCCATGCGCGACCTGCCAGCGGACTTCGCCCTTGTCCATGTCGATTGCTGTAATACGCGCGTAAGGCGGCTTGATCAATGGCAAGCCTTGAACCGTCAGGGCATTGCCGCCACCGCCGCCGCCTCGGCCGCTCGACCCCGCAATTCCGCTGATGTAGTCGAGGTCCGACACTTTGGAGTCGTGATTTGGAACGAGACCCAGGAGCCGAGGTAGCGTGGCCGAAAACACGTAAAGCGTGTGGGTCTCGGGATCATAGGAACCACCCGGCCAGTTCGATCCGTCCGATGGCAACTCGATCGTCGCCAGCGGTCCCTCCGCCTTGCTAACCACCGGCGGCGTGAAGAGCGGTCCGAGCTTGTACTTTGAAACCTGCTTCAACGCTTCCGCATGCAACTCTGGCGTGAAGTCGATCAAATCGTCCGGGCTGACGCCCTGCCTGTCGTAGGCTGGCGGCTTGCTTGGGATCGGCTGCGTCGGCGAATACCATTCTCCAGGCACGTCACCCTGCGGTACGGGCTGCTCTTCGATCGGCCAGATCGGCTTTCCCGTCACTCTGTCGAACACGTACAGGAAGCACTGCTTCGTCGGCTGCGCTACCGCCTTCACAGGCTTGCCGTCGATTGTGATGTCCACCAGCATCGGAGCCGACGGAATGTCCATGTCCCAAAGGCCATGGTGCACGAGCTGATAGTGCCACTTGCGTTTACCAGTCTTCACGTCGACAGCGACCAGACTCTCGCCAAACAGTCCGTTCCCGGGACGATGCCCCCCGTAGTAATCCCCGGAAGGTAGTTCGACCGGCAGATACGCCAACCCGAGATCTTCGTCCACAGAGATCTGTCCCCAGACGCCCGTATTCCCATTGGTGGCCCACGATTCTTTTAGCCAGGTTTCATTTCCATACTCGCCAGGCCGAGGAATCGTATTGAATTGCCAGAGCTTTTTGCCCATATGGACGTCGAACGCAACCACCATTCCCTTGGTGTTGTTGTGCGTCTTGGGCCGACTGCCTTCACGGAACGCCGAGCCGACAAGAATGACTCCGCTCTTAGTCACCGCCGGCGCAGCGTGCAATCCGATTTCGCCGTTGACGAGGTCGATCGGCTCGCCCTTTCCATACACCGCAAGTTTCTTCAAGTCGACGATCCCGTTCTGGCCGAAACTCGAGATTGGCACTCCGGTCTTCGCATCGAGACACACTAACCGATAACCGATGGTGACGTAGATAATCCGCTCTTCTTTTCCATCGGTCCAATACGCGAGACCGCGGCCGGATAGCGCCCGAGGCGCCGCCACGGCTCGTTCGCCCTCGTCTTCGCCATGGACCCAAAGCAGCTCGCCCGTGCCAGCGTTGAGTGCCACCACGTCGCGACGCGTTCCCGCTGTCGTGTAGAGAACCCCATGCACCATCAGCGGTGTGCCTTCAAACCGGAATTCCGCCCGGGGCCCCAGGTTGTCAGTCTTGAATCGCCACGCGATTTCGAGCTTGTTAAAATTGTCCACCCTGATCTGGTCGAGAGCAGAATAGTGCGTGTTGTTTAGGTCGCCGCCATACGTCGGCCACTCGCCGTTCGGCGCACCGGCCTGCGCTTCCACAAGAGTTGTGGAAGCGGTCAGGCAGCCCAGGATGGCAGCACCAGCAATCCATCCGCAAAGTGCTCGCATCGTCATTTGATTAATGCTCCTTGTTCATGGCTCCGACAAATTCCTGGGGATTATGGTCGCTTGAAATTTATAGGTTTCGAGTTTCGTGGCCACCGCAAGAACGGCATACGGACACCTCACAAAAGACTGCCGGCCGACGTGATGAGAGCATGCGCCTACGCTCCGCGACGTCCTCCGCACCGCCCCTGTGGTGAACACTTATACACCCAAGACCGTGTGTCTTTTGAAAATCCATCGGCGCGGCGCGTGGGAATGTCGACTCGATCGGCGTCGAGCGTCCAACGATGCGCAGAACAGCCAGATTCCAGCTGAGCGCGAGCGGTATTTAGAGACGAAAACTGCAGCCACGCAGGCCTTGAATGTGCGCCGGTCGTCGTTGCGAGCCTCGATTTTAACGGTTCAACAATATCGACTTCGTTGGAGCTGGTCGGCCGGGTGTCTGTCCGTCGTTTGTCCGTGAACCGTTGCGCATTGGCTGCAAAGCCCGTCGTGATGGAATGCACTCCGCCTGCGTACGCGGCGTCATTGCGCCAGGCAGAAACAGCCTTGTTGAAGGCCAAGGCAAGCATGGGGTCCGCATGGAGCAGACGACCATTGCCGTCGATCTCGCGCAATCTCGTATTTCAGGTCGCGGTTTCGTGACTGGGCGATCCGTCGATGCCGAGCGACGGCTTCGCGTGACCGGTTTCTGACGCACTTCGTCCGACAACCGCGCCAACGTTTTGCTGGAGCCGGCGGGCTCGCGCATCAACGCGCGCGCCGGCTGCAACAACTCGGACACCTCGTTCGACTGCCCGCGTACGATGTACACCACGGCGGCCACGTGAAATCCGCTCGCGCGGACCTGCTGCAGGCGCATCGGGGCCAACCGTCGTTTTTCTGAAAGGTGACCTCCTTCGGAATGTGCCCCGGCATTCGACCGTCGGCGGTGAGCTATTCGTCGGGCAGATACAGGGAAGGCACCGAGCATCCAGGCGCGCACACCGGTCCA
>JBPYEE010000735.1:0-9200 GCA_051985095.1 Vicinamibacterales bacterium
CCCGGTGAACGCCGGGTTCAGAAAGGGCCGAACCGGATTGCGCGAGTCGCCGTTGTTGGCCGGGTTGTAGCTGAGCTGCGGGGTGAAGGGGAATCCGGACTGCAAGGTGACGATCGAATTGAGCGTCCAGCCGCTGACGAGGGTGTTTGCGGTGAACGGCAGCGCGTACATGACGTTGATGGAACCGGCATGGCGGACGTCGTAGGTTGCCGGTCCCCAATCCATCATGGGGTTGTAGGGGTTCGAGAGCAGCGCGACGGCGTTATTGGCGGCGGTCGCGTTCAGCGAATCGCCATCGTCCATCGCCTTCGAGAGCGTGTACACGCCCCGGACGGAGAGCCCGGCGCTGAAGCGACGGTCGACGTCGATCTGGAGCGCGTTATACGTGCTCTTTCCTTCCGACACCCAGGTCCACGTGTTCGCGAGCGCCGTGTTCGGCTTCGTCGCCGTCGGGTTGAAATACGTACCGCCCGGCACCGGCTGGCCGGCCAGCGCCCCGAAGACGGGCTGGCCCGTCGCCGGATTGAGCGTGGTCGGAAACGTCGCCGGACACGGCGCCGCCGGGCAGACGACCGGCGCCGGCGCGTTGGCGTCGACACCGATGATTTCGTGATACCCGTGGCTGCCGACATAGCCCACCGTGAGGGAGGTGTGCGCCCCGATCATGCGTTCGACGCGTGCCGAGTACGAGATGAGGGTCGGCGTGGCCAGGTCGGACTGCACGCCGCCCGGCAGCAGGAGCGCGAGTGGAGAGGTGGGCGGCGGCGCGGTCGGAGCGATCGGCGTCGGGACGGCGCCGAAGGTATTCGCGAGGCTCGTCGCCGCGATCGTGTAGGTCGGATTGAAAGGCGCATTCTGATCGGCGCGGTACCCAAGCGCGTCCTGCAGATCGTTGTAGATGCCGGCCCCGGCGCGGATCACCGTCTCTTCGCCGAACGGTTTCCAGGCCGCGCTGACGCGCGGTTGCGGCAGAAAGGCGGCTCGGTTGGTCGTGAACACCGAATCGCCGACATTGGGGAGACAGATATTCGACGCGGGTCGCGAGGCGCACTGCAGAACGCCGTTCACGGACAGATAGTTGCCGGCATGCCCGTTGGCTTCGTTCCAGCCGGTACTGAACTCATCGCGGAACCCGAGCGAGAGCGTCAAGTCGGGCCGCGCCCGGATCACGTCCTCGACGTATCCGGCCCCAAAGAGCGACCGCCAGTTCATCGGCGTCGGCGCCGGGTCGTACAGAAAGCTGGCTGTCCCCGCCAGGAAATTGGGGAGCCCGGTGAACGTCAACTGGCCGTACTGGCTCAAGGCGATCGTTTCGTTGGACTGAAACGGCTGCAGCCAGACGCCGACCCGGATCTCGTGGCGCCCCTTCGTGACCGCGAGATCATCGGTGATCGTAAACAGATTGCGATTGATCGTCAGATTGCTGCCGTTGTTGCTGCCTGCCAGTCCGAGTTGCGCCTGCGGGTTGGACGCCTGGCTGCCGCCGACGACGACGGCGCCCACCGGAAGGCCGGCGAGAAACCCGGGCACGCTCGCCGCCGGCGTCCCCGGCGTCGGCTCGCCGGTAAAGAAATAGGCGGCCCGCGAGAACCCCACCCGCACGGTGTTGAGCGTCGTCGACGAGAAGATGTGCGTTTCTTCGACGCTGATGACCTGCTCGCGGAGGTTCAGCAGGTCCGTGCTGTACGGGTCGAGCGGCGTCGCCGTGTTCGAGGCGCTGTCGTCAATGGTGTACACGGCGTGCAGCGCGTCGCTGGTTGAGAACAGATGGTCGAGCCGGCCGGTGCCGAAGTCCTCGCGGATCGTCTGCAAGGGACTGCTCGTAACCTGCGCCACGCCGTCGCCGTTGGCGGTCACTCTGAAATCGGGTGCGCCCGCCGGCGCCACGGGCCACAGATTCAACAACCCCATCGCCTTGACGATCGGCGCCGCGTCCTGCCGCGCCTGCGCGTCCGGCACGAACGCAACGGATGTCTGCTGCAGGTTCTGTCGAAACCCTTCGTAGTTTCCGAAGACGAACGTTTCGTCCTTCTGGAGCGCCCCGCCGGCCGACCCGCCGAACTGGTTACGGTGGAACGGCGGGGGCGTTGCCCCCGTGTCGAAGTAGTTCGGCGAATCGAGCGCGCTGTCGCGGAAGAACTCGAACACCGAACCATGCGGGTCGTTTGAGCCGGACTGTGTCACGATCGTGACCTGACCGCCGGGCTTCTTTCCGTACTCGGCGCCGTAGGTGTCGCGCAGGATGTTGAATTCGCGCACCGCATCGATCCCGAGCAGCTGGCCGCTCGCGCCGCCCGGCGTCATATTGTTTTCGGCTGCGCCGCTGAACTCGATGCCATTCAGCATGAAGAGATTCTGCTGCGGTCGGTTGCCCGAGACGGCAAACATGTTCGCCGAGGTCGAATTCGAAATGCCGATGCCGCCGGTCTTCTCCCAGGTGAAGTTGACGACGCCAGGATTGAGCATCGTGAGAAGGTCGTAACTCCGGCCGTTGAGCGGCAAGTTCTTGACCTGCTGCTCGGTGACGAGCCCCGACAGGTCCGTCGGCGTCGCGCTCACCTGCGACACATCCGCACGGACCGTCACCTGCTCCTGCACGCCGCCAACCTGCAGGCGGAAGTCCACACGCGCCTGCTGCCCGACGACGAGATGAATGCCGGTCCGGATGATCGTCTGGAACCCATCTTTTGACGCGGTGATTTCATAGGGGCCCACCGCGAGGTCCCGCAGCTGGTATTGGCCCAACCCATCGCTCGCCGTCTGGCGGATTGCCGCGGTTTCGATGTTTTTTGCCGTGACCGTCGCCATCGGCACCGCCGCACCTGACGCATCCGCCACGAGACCAGAGATCGATGCGGAGACCTGCGCGAAGGCGGCATGGGCAGATCCCGCGACCAAACACACACACATGGCAGCGTGGCGACGGCTGAATGTCATTGAGGTCTGTTGTCCCTGTGATCGTGCGAGGGCGCTGTCGTGCGCGCTCGAAGAATGTCGATGAGCGGGGTGATGAGGTGGCGCGGAACGACGACCCGCACGTCGCAGGGAAACTCACGCGGCGGGAGCCGCAACTCCGCGTCAGGGAAAAAACTCGCGAACTCCAGGACCACATTCTGCCCGGCGTCGCGCACGTTCACGAGATTCGCGTAGAGCGTCATACAGGGCTGCGGTGGGCGAACCCACGGTCGACACGCCCGACCGGAGCATCCGACCCGTCGAAGCGCGTGAACGGGCGGCGTGAACCGGCGCACAGCGCCGTCCGGATGCCGTCGACTCTGCCGCACGGGACGTCATCGGTCGCCCACCGAACGGGGTCTGCCATGATTTCGTGCGGCCACGTCGGCCACGCCCTCGCGTCGACATCCGGGCCGCGCACACCGCCAAGTGATTCCAACCACACGAGGCCTGCGGCAATCCGGCCCGCCGCGGCGCCGTCAAGGCGCTTGCCGCCACCGGGGACGGCGCGTCCGTGCGTTTCAAGGGCTGACGTGACCCACATGAAGGCAGTAATCATAGCGTATCGGGTCAAGCCGAATATACACGATTTACATCTCGGTTCAGTTCATCTACGATGGAGGGCAAGTGCCGATGGCCAGACTGGCGTGGGCGCACCTCTGTGAAAGCGCATTCCTGGACAGCTGCGGCCGACTCTGTTTGATCGGCGTGACGGCTCGGCTTCCGGTGCCGGCGCTGCCGATCGCGGTCCACCAGCTGATGATCGCCGCGCGCGTAATCGACGTCGCCCCCAACAGTGAATTTGACGTCGCGGTCGGGATTCACACGCCAGGCGGTGCCATCCCAGCGCCTGAGGATCCGGAAAGTCTGGCTATCGAAATGGCGTTGGATTACGTATTGATCACCTTTCGGAACCTCCCGCTGGTCGAAGAAGGGATGTATCGCTTCAACGTGTCGGTTGGCGCCGATGGGCCACTGACGCTCGAGATTCCGGTTTTCCTGATCTCGTCCCTCTCGCCCGCACACGTTCACTGACGGGGTGCCGGCTCATGGAGCCCGCCGGACTCCCCAGACACCAGGCGGCAAACGACCATGTCAACCATCTCACTGTCGCTCGCCGGGACCGTTCGACTCATGGCCGTCCTCTTCTGCAGCGGGATCTTCTGGATGATGGTGCTGTACCTCGTCGAGAAGCCCGATCTCGACCGTCCGCGGCCAGGTTCGGTCCCGATGGCCATCGCGATTCTGCTCGTCGCAGCGTTCCTGCTGACGATCGTGGTCACCCGGGCCGACGCCGTTGCCTTTCTCGTGCCACCGACAGAGTGAGCGCGTTGTCGCTGCGGCGACGGGTCATGTGCGCGGCTGAACCTCCTGGACCTGAAATCTGTGAGTCCGGCCGGGCTCGATCGGCCGAGTGGCGGTCGCGTTGGTCAGGGCTTGGAGATCATCACCTCAGTGGCCTTGACCACGGTTGTGACGGTGTCGCCTTTCCGGAGAGCCAGTTCCTCCGCGCTGCGTCGCGTGATCACCGATTCAATCACGCCGCCGGCAACCTTGACTGTGACATGCGCCAGCACGTCACCGAGCTGGATTTCCTCGATCGTTCCCTGGAGATGATTGCGGGCACTGAGCGTCATCGGACCTCCTGTCCTTGATCCATCCAAGGGTTTGACAGGTCAGGATCATTCAGCAGCTCGACATCCGTCAACGTCTGCAGGAACGCCACAAGATCGCGCTTCTGGTCCGGCGTCAGGGTGAATCCCCTGACGACCGGGCTTTTGTTCGGGTTATCGTGGCCGATCCCCCGATGCGGCCCATCGGCGATCGTCCGCCCGCCCGCCGCGTAGTGGTCGATGACGTCCTCCAGTGTGGCGATGCTGCCATCGTGCATGTACGGCGCGGTCACGGCGATGTTCCGGAGGGTCGGGGCCTTGAACTTGCCGACGTCCTCCAACCGCCTGGTGACCTCGTAGATGCCGGTGTTCGGCGGCGGATACGAGAGCCCGCCCGTCAGGTTGTAAAGGCCGGTATTGTGGAACTCGGGTTCGCCACCCCGGCGGCCCTCGAAATCGGCCGCGCCCGAAAAGGTGAAGCCGTTGTGGCAGCGAAAGCAAGACAGCGGCTGGCTGAAGAACAGCTGTTCCCCTCGTCGCGCGTCCAGCGAGATCGCGTCGTCTTCACGATCGTAGTGATAGCGGTCGTACGGCGAGCGGCCCGAAAGCATGGTGCGCTCGAACGCCGCCAGCGCGCGGGCCACGTTCTCAACCGTGAATGAATCCGCCACCGCGGGAAACGCCGCCGGAAACAACTGTCGGTACTCCGCTACGCTGCGCAGCCGCGCCATCAACGCCGTACCCGGCTTCTCGACCCCCAGCTCAACCGGATGGTTACCGAACATCGGGATGAGAGCCTGCTCCTCGAGACTCGTGACCGACGGGTTGCCCCATGTCAACACCGACGCGTACGCGACGTTGGCCAGGCTCATGCTGCTCCGTGGATGCTCGTCGCCGGTCGATCCAAGCGCGCGCGCCCTCCCGTCGGTAAACGCCCGCGCCTGTTCGTGGCAGGTAGCACACGCCTGACGGCCGTTTCCCGACAGTCGCGTGTCGTAGAACAAGTAGCGTCCGAGCTTGACCTTGTCGGCCGACATCGGATTCGCCATCGGTACCCGCGGCATCGGAAATCCGCGAGGAATGTGCCACACAAACCCCTGAGCGGCGTGAACACCGAGAGCAGCGCCCGCCAACGCGACGAGAACCGCCGCGCGCACGACCGTCCGCATCGTCATTTCGGCAGGCGGACGACTTCGATTTTCTGGAGCATACGGACCGAGCGTGCGCCGCGGTTGTCGTGCGGCGCGACGATTCGCAGCGGGCCCTGGTAGTCGAAGAGCGGCTTGCCGTCCACGGTGTCCGCGACGATGATGTCGTTGGAGGTGAAGGCTGGGTCCAGTTCAGCCAGCGAGAAGACCACCCGGTAGCCGTCTTTCGCGCTGGCAACCACGTACGTCGCGACGGCGGCCCCTGTGAGATCCCGTCCGAGCGGTGCGCCGGCGCGCTTGAGGATCTCGCCGACGAGCACGCCTTCGTACGTTTCGTCACGACCCTCGGCAGTGACTTTGACGGTTGTACGGGGCATTGCTTTGAGGTCGCGCGGCCTCAGAACGAAAGGGGTCGCGACGTCACCGCCGACCGCCACCGTCACGTCCGTCGACGGCGCCTGCGCGACACCCACGAGCACCGAGATCGGGAGAACCGTGGCTAGAACTGCGGCACGAGACAATGTGACGAAAATCGACTTGTTCAACATAGATAATTCGACCTATCTTAGCTGAAATGGTGCGTCGTCCGCCGTTGTTCCGTTCTGCTCCAGATGTGGGCCGCGGCCGTCAGCTCGGTTGATCTGATGGCGACCGGAGAATCGGGCCGGTGGTCGCCGAACGCCCTTGCATGACCCAGCCGGCCATCGTCGCGGACTCTCGACTGCAGCCGCGCCACGACGATGCGGTCCGCCGCGCTCGGCACCTCTCGATGGCGGAGCCTCCAGCGGTCGCTGTTGCGGATTCAGTCGGTCAATCTCGGATTTCAGCAGACGGTGATGGCCACGCGGGGTTTTGGATCGTACGCACTGGTTGCGCGTCGAGTCCACGATGGGTGAGAAAAACCGTCGCAACTCCGGTTGTTGCCAAGGAGCGAGTGCCGGTCGCCGGCGGTCAATCTGCGGGACGATTGCTGACGCGGCACGGAACGATCGGACAACCGGGGGAGGGAAACGCGTCAGCGGTTGGAGCGGCGACGCTTTGGCGAGGCCGCCGCCAGGGACTGCTCGCGCGCAATCATCACTTCCGTCGACTTGATGATGGCCACGGCATCGTCCCCGCGTTTGAGCTTCAATTCGTCGAGGGCGTCACGCGTGATGACGGCGGTCAGCGATTGGTCGCCGATTCGAAGCCGAACCTGGCCCAGCAGACCATCCATCCGTACCTCGTCCACGAATCCGCGGAGCCGGTTGCGCCCGCTCAGCGCGACGATGAGGGCCGTGCTGCGATCGGCGCGTTTCGACCGGGACCGATCCATCGGGTGCTGGCGAGCCAGCAGCCGGTCGATTTCCGCCTCGGACAGCCGGTGGTGACCACCCGCTGTCTGGGTGGTGCGAATCTTACCCTGGTAGATCCACTGCTTCAGCGTCGAGTATCCGACGCCCATCTGTTGCGCAGCCGCCCGGACAGTCAGGAGTGCCATAGGCGCCGATTGTCCTCCAGAATCGACCGGAATCAGTCTAACGCACGGCGAAGCCGTAGGATTGCAGGATCGCCTTGATCGCAGGCTCTTTCAAAACGTCGATGAACCGGACGGCCAGGGTCTTCTGCGTTGACGCCGCGATCACCACGGCGGTTTGTTCAATCGGCCCGTAGAACTCCGACGGGATCTCGCTGTAGGAACCGGCCTCCTTGAGCGCCGGGCTCAGGGCGAGCGCCAGGGCGACCAACCCCACGTCGGCATTCCCGGACTGCACGAACTGGGCCGTCTGCGAGACGTTCTCGCCCAGCACAAGTTTCGCCTGGATGCGATCGTAGAGGCCGGCGTGACGAATGGCGGCGACCGCCGCGCGCCCGTACGGCGCATGCGCCGGATTCGCGATGGCGATCCGGCGCACACGACCATCCGCCAGGATGGCCAGGCCTCGGCTGACGTCGATGCCCGAGTCACGCCGCGTCCACAGAACAAGTCGGCCGGTGGCGTACTCGTAGCTCGACCCGCGAACGGCAAATCCCCCGTCCTCGAGGTGTTTCGGGTATTCAGTGTCGGCCGACATAAAGAGGTCAAACGGCGCGCCATTCTGGATCTGCGTCGAGAAGTTCCCCGAGGACCCGAAGGTGAGCGCCACGTGGTGCCCGGTCTCCTGCTCGAACCGCGCTGCAATGGCCGGCAACGCCGTCTGAAGATCCGCGGCCGCAGCGACGCGCAGCTCTTGCGCCGACACCGTCGCGCACACCGACGCCATCAACGGAATCAGCCAACCCAGTTGTCGAGGCATTCAGACCGTCCCAGTGAAGATCTCATATTGTCAGGGCGACGCGGAAGTCCGCTTCCGCTCGTCATCGGGGCATGGCCTTCAGCGGCCTGCGCCAGGAAGTGCGGTCCGATTTTGGGCCGTGCTCCCAGAATCTCCGCGGAGCGGCAACGTGTCTTCCGAATCCGGCGGGTCTCCAGACGCCAAAGGCATAAATGCGTGGCGTACCGGCGAGCCCCCTCATTCGAGCGCGACCCGATCGGACTGGCCCGCGGGCGTCCACCGATCGATTTGCGGTTTGACGCCGTCGCAAGACGCGTACTCGTCAACTCGACTGAGTCGGCCACCTGACCGAAAGATAGGTAGATCCGCGTTGCGGATGTCTGCGATCCTGACAGTTGTTGAGCCACGTCTCGGACCCAAATTGTATGGCGCTGCCTCTGCCGTTCTCGTCGCGCTACCGCACCGCCGCGGTCCTGCTGGCGACGCTCGGCCTGATGGTATTCGGCGGCCACGCGTCGCCGAAGCTGACCCCGTTTGTGGCAGGGCCAATGCCACAGCGCGCCACCGGCGACTTCGACGGCGACGGCCGAACTGATGTCGCGCTGATCCAACACGGCCGCGACGGCTCATTCATCAGGTTCACGTTCTCAGGGTCGGTGGCTGGAGCGGACCTGGAGGTGCCAGTCACCGGCATTGTCGAGGGGGACATCGATCACGACGGCGACCTCGATCTGATCGCCGCAACACCCGCCGGCGAAGTCTTGATCTGGATTAACGATGGGCGCGGCCACTTTACACGGCATGAGGCGTCGCCGCACCCCACAGTATCGAATCAGGCATCCATTGCGGCTGGGCCCGAGACCGAACTGGTCGCCGTCGTCAGTAACGCTGCCGCACTGGAGTTGCGGGCGGTCGCGACACCTTTCGTCGTGGTGCGACGTCAGCCGCCGACGGTGTCCAATCCTGTTCGATTCCCGCGGCACCTTCAACCATCGCTTCGGGCTCCGCCAGTCGTCCTCTAGTCCGGCATTCACCTCAGATCAGTCGGATAGCAGCCGGCGTTGCTGCTGCATCGTGTCCGCACGCCCGCACTCGGCCGCGTCGGCAGGTTGACGGACCGACGCCTGACCGCCGAAAGCCGCCGGCGAACGGTGCGCGTCGCCTCGGAAGCGTGTGCCCGCATAAGGACGGAATGGGACGTCTCAGATGATTCGCAAGCTGGTCGATTT
>JBPYEE010000736.1:0-7707 GCA_051985095.1 Vicinamibacterales bacterium
CGCGTTGACCTCACCGCCAGATGTGTTCGTCGCGACCTACTGTCTTAGGCCTCCTCCGCAGAATTCGTGGGTAGCTGACCCGCAATCCTGAACATTCCGGTCGTCGGTCTTTTGCTGGAAGGAATGAACGATTAGGGCATGTGGAAGCTTGTGCAAAACCGCTGTGGGGTTTTGCAAAGATCTGTGGGCGCGTTCTGGGCGTCCACAGATCTGTCAGCAATCATTTGAAACCGCGGAAGTCTGAACAGGTCGATGAATGGAGCGGTCGCCATACTGGCTCTGAAGCTCGCGCGGAGCTCGTGTCAAGGCCGTGAACCAAGTGATCCAAGGTCGGCAAAGGCTGACGAAGTTGCGTTGACACGGGCGAGCACGAGCTACCATAGGTTCGATAGCGACCGCGACGGAAACACATCATGTTGCGGTCGACAAGTTCAGCTTTCAGCACTTTTCGAAGTTCGGCGACAGTCAAAGTATTGTCACTTCTGTTGTCAACGGTCCATTCGTACGCTGCCGGACACCGACTGTCAGTCCCTTGCCCTCGCGCTCGTGGTGAAGGTGGTGACGCCAGACGTCACTGAGTCAGCCTGGAAAAAGGGTTCGAACGGTCCGAACGGAGCGCCTGGAATCGTCACTGTGACTCCCTCCAGTTCGCCGGCATCGAAGCCCGCCGCGGCGATGCTACATGCAATCTTCAGTGTGGCCGGAATGAGAGCCCGAGAGGGAATCTCTTGGTGGAGCCTGATCCTCATGTTGAGGATGCCCGCGGCGAGCGTTCCATACGCACCGATCGGGTTAAAGCTCAGGACCTCCCCAGCCTCCCATGTTCCGCCGCTGAGGATGGTCTTAGGAACCACGGATGCAAAGTCGATGTGATTGTAGCTTCCACCACCCTCCGCTTCGGCAAGGTCGAAAGCACCAGACCCACAGATTTGGAGGCGGTGGGACACTCCACCCACGGTGCCAGCCTGGCTGTTGACGGTGAAGAAAAAGCCGGCTCGCCTACCATCATCGTCCGCATCCCCTGCACGTCCCGTAAATGCGTGAGCGAGACCTGGAAGAGACACCAAAGCCGCTGAGCCAAATCCAGCCTGTCTGAAAAAATCTCTTCGCTTCATTCTCTGCCTCCTTTGCGCCCCCTAAGTTAGTGCACCGCGATGCGATTTGATTGCGGAAACGGAGAAGTAGCCACTCGATTACCCGTCGCTGGCACGATGGGCGCGGACGAGCATCGCCGTGTTGGAACGGTTTTATGACCAGCCGTTCCCGGAGACGAATGCCGCACGCATCGCGGGGTTTGCGTCACGTCCGAAGAAAAAGAAGGCGGCAGTCGCAACGGGGTTGACGTCCGACACCGCATAATGTCATTTGCTCGGGCACCGTTCTCAGATGGGTTCCTGGTTCAAAGGCGCTACTTCTGGACGTTAAAACAACGTAACGCCGCCGTTCTGCACGAAATGCAAGCTGCCCACAAAAACGTGATGCCCTCTTCGATTGGGAGTGTCGCCCCCTGATTTGCACCAGATCCCATCGCACGTCGAACCCTGAGCGCGGGGCTGTGCAATCGCGTTCGAGGTAACCGCTGCGAGGTAGAGTAGCGCGAACGAGAGGACTCTACGCATATTGCACTTCTCTTAGAAAATCAGTTGTGCGGTGAGCTTCTTGATGCGTTCGGAAGTGCGTTGTGGTGTCGTCCGCATTTCATAACCACGACCCGCCGCCGAAAGAGACAGCATTCTTACCAGAGCGACGAGCGACATGCAACGACAAAATGAGGGCAGCTGCGAGGAAGATAGAAGACTAACAGAGGGCAGATACGGAGGCAGGACGGGCCGCGAACAGCGACGAGTGAGCGCGACGGCGACGGAAACGCGCTCCTCTATGTCCTCAGTCTGCCCTTGCTCCCCACCTTGAATCGTAATGCGGCGATTGTAGGAGATCATCGACAAGCATAGCCTGCTCACACGGCCGCCCAGCAAAGTGATGGACTGTGAATGGATTTTGCGGGTATCTGACCGAGCCAGAAAGGTGTGAGGCGCCGAATGATTCTGAAAATCCTGGCACGCTCGCCAGGATTCGAGCTTGCCGCCTTTGGCGCCCGGCAGGATTCGAACCTGTGGCCTTTGGTTCCGGAGGCCAACAGCCTCGCACATAAGCCGTTCTGATATCAACAGGTTATGCACAGTGGCCAACTTATGTATCAACACTGACTTATCCAGCATGAAGGTTCTTGGCCTCCTCCACGAACACCTCGCGCGCGCGCACCGACGCCAGTGTTTCCCTTGAGTAAAACCGGTCCAGACCAGAAGGCGCCGACCGGAGCAGATCGTCATTCGCCGCCGCGAATGCCTCCCACGACTCATCACTGGACGCGACGATCCGGTCGGCGATCGAGAGCATATACGCTACCGTGATCGTCTCGTGATAGCGGTCCGGCTTGCCGACGCGGGCGGCGAAGTGCTGGAGTCCCGCGCGGAAGCGAGCTATTGCGATCAGCATTGGTTCGTGAAGCAGGTAAAACCGAGCGACCCGGACGTTCGCCACGTGAGGGAACGTCTCAGGACCAAGCGTCCCGGCTTCGAAGGCATCGACAAGTTCCGCATCGGTCTGCCGAATGTCCGCAGACGGATCGCCTCGCACCTCTATCGGTCTTATGTCTTCTGTCGCAATGACGGTCGCCAACGCGAAACGAGCCTCGAGCACGCCCGAGTGTTTACGGGACAGACAGCGCTGTCCGGATGGATGAGAGCTGAAACGCCTTTCGCGTTCTCTCATGGCGGTGGGGCAGTCGTGTTCCGAGTCGAACACGTTGCTGCGGCGGGAGTCGAACTACAAAAGACTAGAACAAGATCTTCGCCGCGAGCTGGACGAACCGCGGGTTGGCGGCCTGTTGAATCTGACCGAACTCCGGGCTCGCAATGTTCCCGTTCACCGCGGTCGCGCCGTAGAACTGCGGATGGTTGAACACGTTGAACGCCTCCAGGCGCAGCTGCAGCCTCTGAGAGCCGGCAAGTGGCACGTTCTTGATGAGCGCCATGTCGAAGTTCTCTATGCCGGGACCGTAGAAGAACCGACGCGGCGCGTTGCCGAGCTGCCCGAGCGGCGGCACGCTGAAGCACGCTGTGTTGAACGCAGGTCCTTTGGCGGGAACGGTGTTGAGATTCAGAGGGCAGCCTGCCGTGTAGTTCGGCGTGTCGAGCAGATAGTTGTTCACGCCGTTGCCGAACGTGCCAAGCAGCGAGGTGTCTTCGGGGTTGTACAGCGTGACGGGGAAGCCGCTGCTGTACCGCGTCGTGCCCGACAGCGTCCAGCCGGAGGTCCAGCCGTTGGTCCGCCTCAGCAGGCGGGCGACCGGCAGGTCGTAGCCATAGCTGACGACGAAGTTGTGCCGCATGTCGTATGCAGAGGGCGTCAGCGTTGCGTTGATGTTGAACGGATTCACCTGCTCGCCGAGATTCGACGACACGTCCATCGACTTGCTGTACGTGTAGCCGGCGCGGACGCTCGCCGGCCCATGCGCGAGCTTGAAGTTGAGCTCGAGGGCGTTGTAGCGCGAGAACCCGATTGATTCCTGTTCCGTCATCGGTCCGAAGTCGGGGCCAAGCCCGGTCCGCGTGCCGTTGATCATTTGACCCGAGGCCGTCGTGTACAGGCCGTTCTCGCCGAACGGGCCGCACGTCGGGCTGCCGGGCGCGACCTGATTTGGCTGGCTGACGCTGAGACACAAGCCGGGGTTGCCGGGATTGGTTGGCACCAGCACCAGCAGATGGTTACCGCGGATGCCCACGTAGCTGGCCGTCACCACCATATCGGGCATCAGCTCGCGCTCCAGGGACACCATCACGTTGTCCGAATATGCCGGCTTCACATCGGTTCCGAAATACGGATCGGCGTTGATCGGCAAGACCTGCGAGAAGTTGAACGAGCTATACGGATTGCTCGGCGAAGCGTGGAGCGGCACCGGCGCCAGCGGAAACCGCTGCCCATTGTTCACACCATCCGACGCGGTGATGAACGGTGTGGCGAACAACGGCGGGGCCGGACTCTGGTAGTTGTAGCCGTACGGGGGCACCCCGTACATGATGCCAGCCGACAGGCCCTGGTATCCCGTGTAGAAACGACCGTAGCTTGCCCGCAGACTTGTCCTGTCGGTCGCGGCCCAGGCCACGCCGAGCCGTGGCCCCAGGTTGGCGAGCGAGGCGGGAGAGATTCCGCGGTGGATACCCGGATCGCCCGGCACCAGCAGACCGGGCGGCGCGTTGGGAAACACCAGGGACTGCTGCCCCGGCACGACCGTCTGGAGCTGGTTGTTCGCCTCGTACCAGGGGGTGAACATATCCCAGCGCAAACCGGCATTGACGGTTAGATTCGGTCGGGCGCGCCAGCTGTCCTGCACGAACACGGCGCCGTACGGATCGCGCAGGTTGAAGATGCCGCCGGACGTCTGCAGGTAGCTGCTTGGAATCCCGAGCAGGAAGTCTGTGAAGTCGGTCCCGGTTTCCGTCCCGGCGAACGTGAACGTGCCGTTTAACGTCGCATTCGGCTCCAGGCGCACGGTCGCGAAGTCGAACTGCCCGCCCACCTTCAGCGTGTGTGTCCCGATCACCTTCAGGACATTGTCGCTGACGTCGAACGTGTTGCCGATCTGATTCACACCGGTGATCGTTACGCCGGTGGTGAAGTTATTGAACGCGATGTTCTCAACGCCGATCAATTGCGGCGCCAGGGGCACGATGCCCGGCGTGCCGAGGCCGGTCACAAACCCCTGAGACTGCAAGCTCACGCCGAGGCCGCCGTTCGGTGATCCCACGTTGTTCGCGTTGTGTGTGTAGCTGAAGTGAAAGCTGTTGACTGTGTTGTCGCTGAGGGTCTTCTCGGCGGCAAACGACCACAGTTGCGCGTGCCCCAGGGTGAGAGCGTCGAAGCCCGGCACCGTGGCGCCGCCCTGCAACGCCGGATACGGGTTGTCGAGCCGGTAGTCGTCGATGAAGAAATAGCCCGACAGCAGGCCAAACGGGCTGTTTCCGTCGATCCGCAGCGCCCCCTTGTTGTCCCGCACCGTCTGAGGGTCCGCCCCGGTCGAAAACTGATTGGTCCCCACGTTCGGCGCCGGAATGTACTGCAGCAAATGCATCGCCGGCGCCGACCACGCGTTCATCGGAATCGTGGCGTTCGGCAGCACGCACTGCGAGGAGCTGACGCACCCGGGGGTGTAGTAGCGCTCGCCGGACGTTACGGGATAGCCAAGCTCCTGCGACAGGAACCCCGCCCAATACGATCCGTTGACCGTTCCTGTCAGTTGGCTCGCGATGTCCATGAGGTTGCCGGCGCGATCGGCCATCGAGGGCACCGAGATCAGTCCCGTTTCGATCCCTTGTGACGTGTTGGTGTATTGATAATCTGAGAAAAAGAAGATCTTGTTCTTGAGAAGCGGTCCCCCGAGCGTGCCGCCCGGCTGGTTCTGCGAGAACGCGGCCCGCTGGGGCGAGAAATAATTTCTCGCATCGAGCGCGGTGTTTCGGTAGAACTCGAAGGCGTCGCCGTGAACGGCGTTGCTGCCCGACTTGGTGACGACGTTGACGATGCCCCCGTTGTAATTGCCGTACTCCGGGTCGAAGTTGCTGGTCAGCACCCGGAACTGTTCGATCGAATCGAGGTTGGGCACGACTGCGGTGCCGCCGTTCATCCGTTCCTGGACGTCGCTGCCATTGACGAAAAATCCGTTGGCCGTTTCACGCTGGCCGTTCACCGCGACGTTGCCTGGATTCAGCTCACCCGACGGCGTGATCGTGCCGGTGACCCCGGCCATGATCACCGACTGCGAGGTCAGGCTCGTGACGGGCATGACGCCGGGCTGAATGGACAGCAGATCGGTGTAGCTGCGCCCGTTCAGCGCCAGCGTCGTCATCGTCGGCGCCGAGACGACTTCGCCGAGCTGGGTCGACACGACGTCGAGTTGCACCGCATTGGCCGAGACCGTCACGGTCTCGGTCTGGGTCCCAAGCTCGAGGACCACGTTCTGCTGGACGACGGCGTCGGCATCGACGGGGATCGCGGTCCGGTTCAATGGCTTGAAGCCTTCGATGGTGAAGGTCAGGTCGTACCGGCCGACGGGCAGTTTGAGGAACGAAAACGCGCCCTGCGCGTTCGTAACCGTGTCGAATCTGGTGCCGTTGACGGCGTTGGTGGCCGTGACGCTGACGCCGGGAATGACACCACCGCTTTGGTCCTTGACCGTTCCCGAGATCGTGCCGCCGACTTGCGCATTGGCCACGGGAGCGGTCAAGAACGCCAGCAGCAGCATCGAGAAGATGACCGCCCGATTGGAGCGCCGTCGCGTCTGATAGATCTGCGAGACCGATCGTGCCCGTTTCGCTTCCACGAAAAATGGACTGGTTTCGATCGCGATGTAGGTTGTCTGACCGTTCGGCCTCTCACAGGAACGGGAAACCAGTGTCGGCGGGATCACGGCCACCGCTAGGCGACAGGCGTTCCTGCGAACGACGCCGTAACTGAGATGGGTCGGACTTCCACCGAAACGCTCGGGAGGAGGGCGCCGGTATCGTCACGAACGGAGCCGGCGAGCCGGCCGGGTTCGGCCATCGCAGCTCCTGGGAGGAGCCATAACACCACACTGACCCAGACTCTGGGATGCATCGCCGCAGTCTACGGGACGCGGCTGCTGATGGATGTGCGGCAAATTGTCGCACCCGGCGTCCGGCCGTTTCGACGCGCTACACTAGGCCAAATGTCACGAGTGGATTCGGCTGAGGTGAGCCCCGACAAGGTGGGAGGCGGCGATCCCTGGTACCTCGCGGCGACACCCCTGGTGACACTGCCCTGGCTCGTCCGCATGCGATGGGCGACCGTCGGCGTCGAATTGCTCTTGCTGTTGATGACGTTCGCCCTGCCGCAGTTCGACTTGCCGCTCGATCACATCGTCTGGCTAATTGTCGCGGATGCGTTGGCGAATGCCCTCAGCGCCCGGTGGCTCACACGGCGCGGGGCGTGGCCGCTCCTCGCAGCCACAGGCGGCCTTGCGATTCAGATCGTGCTGCTGACGGCGCTCCTCGAGTTGACGGGCGGACCGTCCAACCCGTTCGTGGTCATCTATGTCCTGCAGATTGCCCTGGCGGCCGTGACCTTGGGGCGTGTGGCCGCCAGCGGTCTCAGTCTGGTCGCCGCGCTGAGCTTCGTCGTGTTGCTCAACCGGCACGTCCACGAACTCGTGCCCACGCATCATCGGCTGAACGACTTTCCGACGCACCTGTTCACCATCTGGATCGCCGGGACGGTCACGGCCGAGCTCCTGGCGTACTTCGTCGGCCGCGCCTCGGATGCCCTACGGCGCCGCGAAGACGCGCTGGCCGCGATGCGCCAACGAGCGGCGCGCAGTGAACGACTCATCTCGTTGAGCACGCTGGCGGCTGGCGCGGCGCACGAACTCTCCACACCCCTGGCCACCATCGCCTTGGCCTCGCGCGAATTGCAACACGCCCTGGAAGCGCGGGAAAGCGATGAAGACCTTGCCGACGACGCTCGACTCATTCGTAGCGAAGTTGATCGTTGCCAGGCGATTCTCGATCAGATGAGCGGCCGTGCCGGCGGCGCGACGGCCGACGAGCCCGAACTCGTCGCGATCACCGAGATCCTCGATCATGTGCGAGCACGGCTCCCGTCCGACGTCGGGGATCGAATCGTGGTTCATGT
>JBPYEE010000737.1:0-12937 GCA_051985095.1 Vicinamibacterales bacterium
CCATTGTATGTGTGGCTGCCCGACGCCATGGAGGGGCCGACGCCGGTGTCAGCGCTCATCCACGCCGCGACGATGGTGACGGCGGGCGTCTACATGATTGCCCGCAACGCGGTGCTCTTCAGTCACGCGCCGCAGACGCTGGCGATCATCGCGGTCATCGGCGTCGCGACGGCCTTTTTCGCCGGCACGATCGGGCTCGTGCAGAACGATATCAAGCGCGTGCTCGCGTATTCGACGGTCTCGCAGCTCGGCTACATGTTCCTCGCGATGGGCGTCGGCGCCTACGCCGCCGGCATCTTCCATCTCTACACGCACGCGTTTTTCAAGGCGCTGCTGTTCCTCGGCTCGGGCGCCGTGATTCACGCGCTCGCCGGCGAGCAGGACCTGCGGAAGATGGGGGGCCTCAAGGCGGATCTTCCGCTGACCTACTGGACGTTCCTCATCGGCGCGGTCGCGATCGCCGGCGTGCCGGGATTTGCCGGCTTCTTCAGCAAGGACGAGATCCTGGCGAAGACCTTTGCGAGCGGGCACACGCTGCTGTGGGGCGTCGGCCTGCTGACGTCGCTCCTGACGGCCGTCTATATGTTCCGCCTCGTCTTCATGGCGTTTCATGGAGCGCGCCACGAGGAGGCACCCGGCCCGGCCGCGCAGCCGCCGGGCGGCGAGCCGGATGCCCATGCTCCCGATCTCCACCAGGCCCCGCCTGGTGCGCACCGACACGACGCCTCGCCTGCGATGGCGATCGCGCTGATCGTCCTGGCGATTGGATCGGTGGTGGCCGGGTACGCCGGTCTCGGCGGGAGGTTCGAACGCTTCCTCGAACCGAGCCTGGCGATTGCGGACGACCGGAGCGGGATCGGCGCCTCGATCGGGGGCGTCGACGCCGACCTGGCGCTGATGCTGGTCTCGACCGTGGTCGCCTTCGCCGGCATCGGCATCGCGGCGTATTACTTCCTGAAGAACGGTCGCGCGGCGACACGACTGGCGGCGCGGTTCGCCGGCATCCGGACCGTGTTGACCGAGAAGTACTACATTGACGAAATCTACGACGCGACCATCGTGCAACCGATCCGGATCCTCTCGGAGGATGGCCTCTGGCAGGGGATCGATGTGCGGCTGGTCGACGGCGCGGTGAATGCCGTCGGCCACGCCGTCGGCAGCTCGAGCCAGATCCTGCGGCGAATCCAGACCGGCTCGGTCCGTGCCTACGCCGCGTCGCTCTTTCTCGGCGTCGTCCTGATCCTCGGCTATTACCTGTGGCGCTGACCCCCTTTCCGATCCTCACCTCGCTGATCCTGGTGCCGGTCGCCGGCGCGATCCTGCTGCTCCTGCTCGGCGGCGGGGATGAGAACGACGCGCTCGTCCGCAAGGTGGCGCTCATCGCGTCGGGCCTCGTCTTCGCCGAAACGCTGCTGCTCTGGAGCCGCTTCAATCCGGCGAGTGGCGATTTTCAATTCGTCGAGCGCTACGCATGGATTCCAGACTTCGGGATCAGCTACTTCGTCGGCGTCGACGGTGTCAGCCTGTTCCTGCTGGTCCTCACGGCGTTTCTGACGCCGCTCGCCCTCCTGAGCTCCTGGGAATCGGTCCGCACCCGGACGAAGGCCTTCTGCATCTTCATGCTGCTGCTCGAAGCGGCGATGATCGGCGTCTTCGTCTCGCTGGACCTGTTCCTGTTCTACGTGTTCTGGGACGCGATGCTCGTCCCCATGTATTTCCTGATCGGCATCTGGGGGTACGACCGGCGAGTCTACGCCGCCGTCAAGTTCATCCTGTTCACGATGACCGGCAGCGTGCTGATGCTGCTGGCGATTCTCGGCCTCGCGATGCTGCACAATGCCCAGACCGGCGCGTACAGCTTCGATCTGCTCCGGATGTACCAGCTCTCGATTCCCGATAACCTGCAGTTCTGGTTCTTTCTCGCCTTTACACTCGCGTTCGCGATCAAAGTGCCGCTGTTTCCGTTCCACACCTGGCTGCCCGACGCCCACGTCGAGGCGCCGACCGCGGGGTCGGTCATCCTCGCCGGGGTCCTGCTCAAGATGGGCACGTACGGCCTGATCCGATTTGCCTTCCCGCTCTTCCCGGCGGCGGCGGCGTTTTTTGCGCCGCTGCTCGGGACGCTCGCGATCGTCGGGATCATCTACGGCGCACTGGTCGCGATGGTGCAGCCCGACCTGAAGAAGCTCGTGGCCTACTCGAGCATCAGCCACCTCGGGTTCGTCGTGCTCGGCATCGCCGCCATGAATCTCCAGGGCGTCCAGGGGGCGGTCTACCAGATGCTCAACCATGGTGTCAGCACCGGCGGACTGTTCTTGATCGTCGGCATGCTCTCGGATCGCCGGCACACCCGGCTGATCGCGGAGTACGGCGGGCTGAAGCGCGTCGTGCCGCACCTGGTCGCCGCGTTCCTGCTCATCACGCTGTCGTCGATCGGCTTGCCCGGCACCAACGGGTTCGTCGGCGAATTCCTGATTCTGCTCGGTGCCTTCCGCGCCAACCCGAAAATGGCAGCCTTCGCCGCCACCGGCGTCATCCTGTCGGCGACCTACATGCTCTGGATGTTCCAGCGCGTGAACTACGGCGAGGTGACGAAGGAGGAGAACGCCCGGCTGCCCGATCTCCAGCCGCGCGAGTGGCTCGTGATCGTGCCCATCGTCGCGCTGACGATCCTGATGGGGATTGTGCCGAACCTGTTTCTCCGGCCGATGGAATCATCCGTGGAGCGCATGCTCGGCCTCATGCAGCGCAACGTGTCGCTCCGCGCCGACGCAGGGGCGATCGCGCCGGTCTCACGATGATGCGCTCGCTGAACGCCGTCGTGCCGATGTTGTGCGTGACCGCGGCCGGGCTCGCCACCATGCTCGCCGAAGCGTTTCGGAATCCCGGCGAGCAGATGCCGATCGCCGGTCTCGGCGTCGTCGGTCTGGTGGGCGCCGCCGTCGCCTCGCTGCTGCTCTGGAACCACAACGCGTCGAGCTTTGGCGTCGTCGTGGCCGACAACTTCGGCCTCTTCCTGAACGGAGTCCTGATCATCGTGGGCCTCCTCTCGCTGGCTCTGTCGGGTCAGACGATCGAGCGCGAGCGGTTGCCGCGCGGCGAGTACTACGCGCTGATGTTGTTCGCGATCGCCGGCATGATGCTGATGGCGACCGCGGCCGATCTGCTGATCATCTTCCTGGCGCTCGAGGTGCTGTCGATTGCCGTCTACGTGCTGACGGGCATCCGGCGCGAATCGGCCGCGGCAACGGAAGCGGCGTTCAAATACTTTCTGCTCGGCGCCTTTTCGAGCGCGTTTTTCCTCTACGGGATCGCGTTCACCTACGGCCTGAGCGGCAGCACCCGCCTCGACCGCATCGGCAGCCTGCTGGCGGCGCAGTCGATGGCGCCGACGCCGATGCAGCTGCTGGCGCTCGCCCTGCTGATTGTTGGATTCGCCTTCAAGGTCTCGGCCGTCCCGTTCCATATGTGGACGCCCGACGCGTACGAAGGGGCGCCGCCGGCGGTCACCGGCTTCATGTCGACCGGCGTCAAAGCCGCGGCCTTCGGCGCCTTCGCGCGCGTGTTCCTCGCCGCCTTCGAGCCGCTGCGCGATCAATGGACCGGGGTGCTGTGGGTCGTCGCCGCCGCCACGATGATCGTGGGAACCGTCGTGGGCGTCGCCCAGAGCAGCGTGAAGCGCATGCTCGCGTACTCGAGCATCGCGCACGCCGGGTATCTCCTCGTGGCGCTGCTGTCGGGCAACGACCTCGGCAAGGGTGCGGTGCTCTTCTATCTGCTGTCCTATGCCGTCACCAACCTCGGTGCCTTCGGCGTGATCGCGGTCCTCGAGGGGCGCCAGCAGGCGAACGATCGCGTCGAAGACTACGCCGGCCTGTCCAACGCGCACCCCGGTCTCGCCGCATTGATGACGATTTTCCTGCTGTCGCTCGGTGGCTTTCCTCCGCTGGCCGGGTTCGTCGCGAAGTGGTACGTCTTCAGCGCCGCGGTGAAGGCTGGTTACAGCGGCCTGGCCATCATCGGTGTGTTGACAAGCGTGATCTCCGTCTTCTTCTACCTGCGCGTCGTCGTGATGATGTACATGACGCCGACGGCCGAGGGTATCAAGATCCCGCGGGTGCCGGCGCTGGCCGGCGCCGCGCTCACCATTTCCGCAATCGTCGTGTTCTACCTGGGCATCCTGCCGACGCGGGTTCTTGACTGGGCGACGCAGTCGATTTCGACGATTTTCTAGGGCAGAATCGGTCAGGTTCGAGCCCCGACGGGGCGCGCTCCCCTGCAGCGTTCCGGCGGCCATCACCCTTTGCTTCAATTCCCGGGTGTCAGGTCGCATTGACACTGTGCACAAGGTGAGCGTATCGTGCCGCGACTATCCGCGCCGTCGCCGGACCACTCGGCCAACGCGTTAGCGTGGGAAGGAGGCGTTCGATGCGCCCGTGTCAGGGTCTTCTCGCCGCTGTTTGTCTCCTCGTCTTCGCCTACCCCGCATCGGCGCAAGGTACCAGCGCCGCCAGCGTTTCAGGAGTCGTGACCGATGCCTCCGGGGCCGTCTTGCCCGGCGTGACCGTCGAAGCCGCGAGCCCCGTGCTCATCGAGAAAGTTCGGAGCGCCGTGACCGACGAGCGAGGCGAGTACCGCATTGTCGAATTGCTTCCGGGCACCTACACCGTGACGTTTTCGCTGACTGGATTCGCGTCGTTCAAGCGCGAAGGGATCGAACTCCCGCCCAGCTTCAACGCGACGATCAATGCGCAGCTGCGGATCGGGACGCTCGAAGAAACCGTGACGGTGTCCGGCGCCTCGCCGCTCGTGGATACGCAGACGGTCACGCGTCAGACGGTCCTGCCCAAGGCGCTGCTCGACGCGGTGCCGACCGCCAAGACGTTATTGAGCTTCTATGCGCTGACGCCGGCGTTGCAGTCGCCCACCAACGCGCAGGACGTCGGCGGCAGCAAAGGCGAGACGAGCTCGCGCGCGTCGCTGCATGGATCGAAGCAGGGCGACACCAAGATGATGCTCGACGGGATGTCGTTCAACTGGTTCGAAGGGGAGGGCAGTGGCCGCACGTTCTTCGTGAACGCGCTGACGGCCCAGGAGATCGTCGTCGACACGCCCACCGGGAGCTCGTCGGCCGAGTACACCAGCAACGGCGTCGTGCTCAACGTGATTCCGCGCGAAGGCGGCAATCGCTTCAGCGGGACGCTGTTCGCCAGCGGCACGGACCACAACCTGCAGGCCGACAACATGAACGACACGCTCCGGGCGGCGGGCGCCATCACCAACAGCGGCACCCGATCGGTCTACGACCTGAATGCCGTGGTCGCCGGACCGATCGTGAAAGACAAGGTGTGGTTCATGACGGCGCATCGCCGCTGGGGGCGCGTGGAACGCATCGCCAACCTGTTCCACGAGGTGGAGTTGAATGTGCCGCAGTACATCCCGGCCGACGGGACCAACGGCAGACCGTTCGAGCCGGCTGATGCTGCCGAGGATCTCCGGTCGGACGATCTGCGGGTGACCTGGCAGGTCGACCAGAAGAACAAGGTCAACGGGTTCTACGAGTGGCAACGGAACAACCAGCCGAACAACTTCGCCTATCTGAACGCCGGCGTCTCGTCGATGGAGTCGGGCAGCCCGTATTGCAACCACCCGCAGCTGTTCATGGGCACGTGGAACAACGCGGCGACCAACAAGCTGCTGTTCGAGGGCGGCGTGCTGCTCTACAACTCGTGGGCGAGCACCTACGACAACCCGTGCGCCGGCATTCCGTCCAACCGGCTGTACCGCAGCACCGCGCTGCCGTTCCCGTACAACGGCAACGGACCGAGCCTCTTCCGAACCGGACAGCGGCCGTTCAAGCAGCGCTTCTCGATGACCTATCTGACCGGCGCGCATCGCCTCAAGGCCGGCTTCACCTCCGACGAGAGCCTGCCGTACGACTCCTACGCTGACCGGGGTCCAACGCCGTACACGTATACGTTCAACGCCGCATTCCAGCCGATCCTGCTGACCGAATACGCGTCCCCGACCAACGCCAACAGCGAAGTGAAGGTCCGGCCGGATCTCAGCATCTTCGGGCAGGATCAGTGGACGCTCCACCGCGTGACGCTCAATCTCGGCATTCGCTACGAGTACCACCGCACGAAGGCCGACCCGGTCACGACGTTTGCCGGGCCGCTGGTCGATGCGCACTCGCTCCCGGGGCTCGATTGCATTCCGTGCTGGCAGGACATCGACCCGCGATTCGGCGTGGTCTGGGACGTCTTCGGCAACGGGAAGACGGCGGTCAAAGGGCAGCTAGGCCGGTACGTCGGTCTGGTGTCGTGGGTGATGAGCAAGACCTTCAATCCCCAGAGCGCGATCGTGTCGAGTACGACCCGCTCGTGGACCGACACCAACGGCAATCTCATCCCCGACTGCGATTTACGGAACCCGAACGCCAACGGCGAGTGCGGCCCCATGGCGAATAAGCTGTTCGGACAGCAGGTGATCAGCACGACGGCTGATCCGAACTGGATTCAGGGCTGGGGCAAGCGGCCGTACAGCTGGGCGGGATCCATCAGCGTCGATCACCAGCTGACGAACGGCGTGGCCGTGACGGTCGGCTTCTACCGCACGACCTTCGGCAACTTCACCGTGACGCGGAACACGGACGTCAACCCGTCGGACTACAGCCCGTACTGCATCACCGCCCCCGTCGATCCGCGCCTGCCGGCGAATGTCAGCGGCCAACCGGTCTGCGGGCTGTACGACATCAACCCCAACAAGTTCGGGCTCGTGAACAATGTTGTCACCCTCGCGTCGAACTACGGCAACGCCAGCGAGTACTACAACGGGGCTGACGTGAACGTCGTCGCGCGGCTGCCGCGCGGGATCACGATTTCCGGCGGGTGGAACATCGGCAACTCGATCAGCCTGTTGTCGACCTGGCCCGGCGTGACGACGTCGAAGTCGAACCAGTGCGTCCAGGTCAACTCGCCGGAAGATTTGCACTACCAGGTGCTCAGCGGCGTCGCGGAAGGGTGTCTGTCCGGCAACCCGTATCAGAACCTCGTCAAGATCAACGGGTCGGTCCCGCTGCCGTGGGGATTTCAGGCGGCGGCGGTATATCAGAGCATTCCCGGGCCGAACTACAGCGCGATCTATACGGCGAGCAACGCGCAGATTGCGCCCTCGCTGGGTCGCAATCTCTCCGGCGGCGTCCAGGCGGTGCAGATCGATCTCCTGCAGCCGCTCTCGACGTACTTCAACTACCGGATCAACCAGCTCGACTTGCGGCTGAGCAAGGTGATCCGATCGGGTAGCCGCAAGCTGCAGCTGAACGCCGATGTCTACAACGTCATGAACGGCAGCTACGCGCTCTGGACCAACAACAACTACGGGTCGAACGGCCTGACGTGGCAGCGGCCGACGTCGACCTTCGATGGCCGGCTCGCCAAGTTCGGCGTTCAGTACGACTTCTGAAAGACGATTCAGCCGATGAAGACGCCAGTGCAGAAACCCGCCCCCTGCGGGTTTCTGCACTGACCCGCGCGAGTTATTCGGTCACCGCGAATACGAAAACGGCGTGTCCGCCGGCCACCGCCACGCGCTGCTGGCCGTCGACGGTGAACGAGATCGGTCCGGATCGGATGGCACCGCCGGTCTGGAACTGCCACAGCGGTTTGCCGCTGGTTGCATCGAGCGCGTAAAAGTTGCCTTCATTCGACCCGCTGAACACCAGGCCCCCGGCGGTCGACAGCACCCCCGCCCACGATGGCGTCGGCAGCTCGAAGTCCCATACTCTCCTGCCGGTTTTGATGTCGATGGCGCGCACCGCGCCCCAGGATTCTTCGTCGAGGCGCTTTTCGCTGCCGCCGGTGTAGTAGGTGCCGGGTTTGTACTCGACCGGCGTCTTGAAATAGACCGATCCCATCTCGCGGACCGGTACGTACAAAAGCCCGGTCCGCGGGCTGTAGGACGGACTCGCCCAGTTGGTCGATCCCTGCAGGCTCGGGTACACGAGCGTCCCCTTTTCGCTCGGTTCCATGCCCGGGATGACGATCGGCCGCCCCTTCTCGTCCAGCCCTTTCGCCCAGGTTTGCTTCGCGTAGGACTCGCCCAGCAGGAATTCGCCCGTCTGCCGATCGAGCACGTAGAAGAACGCGTTCCGATTCGCCTGGACGACGAGCTTGCGCGGCTTCCCCTTGAATTCAGCGTCCACGAGTACCGGGATTTGATTCGCATCCCAGTCGTGCACGTCGTGCGGCGTGTACTGGAAATGCCACCGCGGCCTGCCGGTGTCGATGTCGAGCGCGACGAGCGAGGAGGTGTAGAGATTGTCGCCCTTGCGGGAATCACCGTTCCAGTCCGGACCCGGATTGCCGGTTCCCCAGTACAGCAGCCTCAGCTCCGGATCGTAGGAGCCGGTGAGCCAGGTCGCGCCGCCGCCGTGCACCCAGCTGTCACCGGGCCACGACTCGCTTCCGGGCTCGCCGGGCGAGGGAATCGTCCAGAACCGCCACAGCTGCTTGCCGGTTTTCGCGTCGTACGCGTCGAGGAACCCGCGGATCCCCGCTTCGCCGCCGCTGACGCCCACAATGACCTTGTTGTCGACGACCAGCGGAGCGGCGGTGATCGAGTGGCCGAGGGGGTTTTCGCCGACGTGCACCTTCCACCGCTCGGCGCCACCCCGTGCGTCGAGCGCGAAGAGATAGCCGTCGAGCGTGCCGACAAACACCGTGTTGTCTCCCAGCGCGACGCCGCGGTTCACGCGCGGAAATCCCAGGTTCAGCACGCTCGCCGGGATGGGTCGCGTCCATTCCCAGATCGTCCGGCCGCTCTTCACGTCGAGCGCCTGGACGGAAGTTGGGCCCGCGGTGACGTACATGAGTCCATCCGCGACAACGGGCGTCGTTTCGAGCGATCCGGTCCCCGGCGGTTGATAGACCCAGACGGGATGCAGCCTGGAGACCGTGGCCGGCGTGATCGCGGCGAGTGGCGAAAAGCGCTCCGACCGGTAATTGCCGGAGTACATCCGCCATTCACCGTCCCCGCTCGCGGTGGGAGACGAGGGGGCCGATCCACGTGATTGCGCCAGCAGCGGGACCGCCGCGAGCGCGACGGCGATCACAATGTTCCTCATTCCGCACCTCGCAGCGTCGAGAGGTAAGCCACGAGATCGTCGAGGTCGCTGCCGGTGATCCGGGTGGCGTACGACGGCATCAGGGACGCGTCCACTTGCCGATCGACCGCAGACAGCTCGGATTTCTGCAGGACATGCAGGGTGCCGCCCGCGTCGCGCAGTTGGATCCAGAACACGTCTTCGTTCAGGCGGATGCCCCGGATCTCGCCGCCTCGCGCCAGAACGGCCCGGACGACGAGATAACCGGCCGGATGGGCGGCGGCCGGCGTGACGATGGCCTCGCGCAGATAGGCGCTGCCGCGCAGCGCGCCCACCGACGTGAGATCCGGCCCGACGATGCCGCCGCGCCCGGTGACGACGTGACAGGAGGCGCAGCCGCTCGACTCGTATACCGCGGCACCGTGCTGCGCGTTTCCCGCAAGCGGTGCCGCCTTGAGGTGGCCGAGCGACTGCACGTAAATCGCAGCCTGTCGGATGTTCCGTTCGGTGAGCGGCGAGCGGAACGACGGCATCTCGGTACCCGGGATGCCGTTGCTGATGATCTCGACAATCGACTTCAGATCGGTCGCGTGACGCAGTCGCGTGTGGAGGTTCGGTCCGGTGCCGCCCTCGCCGCCCGCGCCGTGACACCACGCGCACTGTGCGTCGAAGATGAGCTTGCCCGACGCGACGTCCTGCGTGGCCGACGCCGCCCGCCGCGTCGATGGCGCGGCGGTCGCGGCGCCCTGCGCCGAAGCGAGCGCAGCCGGCAGGAGCAGCAGCACGGACGCGAACAGCGCATCCCGCCCCTTCATGTGATCACCTCCAGATCTGCCGATCGGTGTCGGGAATTATAGGTGGAAACCGCTCACGGCATCGACGCGAGCGCCCGGAGCAGCAGACCGTCGAGCTCACCCGCGACGGTCCGCAGATCGATCACGACGCGGTCGTTTTCGATGCGGGCGATGACCGGCGGCGTCAGCGCGCGCAGCTGACGCTCGAGCGCATCGGCCGTCAGCCCTTCTTTCGCGAGGGCCACCAGTGCGGTCGCAGGCTCGACGCCGGGTGCGCTTCCGCCGCCGATCGCCGACGCGCCGTCGACGACCTGCGCCCTCCAGGCGCGCTGGCCGTTGAGCGCGTCGGCCAGGGCCGACGCGCGTTCGCGGATGGCTGCGACCGGCATGGCGAGCATGCGCTGCACGGGAATGGTCGACGCCGCACGGCCGGCGGCATACTCGACCAGCGTGGCTTCGAGCGCGGCGTAGGTCATCTTGTCGACGCGCAGCGCGCGCATCAGCGGATGCCGCCGGAGGGCGTCCACGAGTGCCGTGCGGCCGACAATGACGCCAGCCTGCGGCCCGCCGAGGAGTTTGTCTCCGCTGAAGCAACAGAGGTCGACACCCGACGCGATCGTCTCGCCGACCGAAGGATCGGCGTCGTGGTCGGCGGGGGACCGCCCCAGGTTTCCGCTGCCGAGGTCCTCGGCCACCGGAATGTTGAATTGCCTGCCGATCCGGACGAGATCGGCGACCGACGGGCGTTCGGTGAAACCCTCGATCCGGAAATTCGACGGGTGGACGCGCAGGATGAGGGCGGTCCGATCGGTGATCGCGGCCGCATAGTCCGCCGCACGCGTCTTGTTCGTCGTGCCCACTTCGCGCAGGACCGCCCCGGACTGCGCCATGACGTCGGGCACGCGGAATCCGCCGCCGATCTCGACCAGTTCGCCGCGCGACACGATGACCTCGCGTCCACGGGCAATCGCCGTCAACATCAAGAGGGTCGCTGCCGCGTTGTTGTTCACGACGGCGGCCGCGTCGGCGCCAGTGAGCCGGCAGAGCAGCGCCGCGGCATGCACGTCGCGGCGCCCGCGCGTCCCCCGGGCCAGGTCGTATTCGAGTGATGAATACCCGCGCGCCACCTCGGTTACCCGTTCAAGTGCGGCCGCGGCCAGAGGCGCACGTCCGAGATTCGTGTGGATGACGACGCCGGTGGCATTGATGACCGGCCCGAGTGACGGACGAAACAACTGATCGAGATGTGTCTGCGCGGCCGCCTCGATCCGCGAGATGACCGCGGCCGCCGACGTCAGCGTGCCGTCACCCGCCGCTAGAGCCCGGCGGACGTCCGCGGCCGCGTGGCGCAGCGCCTCGACGGTCGCGTCCCCGCCGTAGGCGGCCTCGAGTGCCCGCACCGACGGGCGCTGTCGCAGCTGCTCGATAGAGGGAATCGCAGTGAAGTCGACCACGAGCTGAGATGGTATGCTATCGGCTCCCCCAGACATACCTGATGGGTTCTGATCCGCCGACGTACCGTCCGATCGAACGCTTCTGGCCGTACGCCGATCTGGCCGAGCAGCCGAGCGATCAGGAACTCGTGGCACTTGATCCGGACCTGTACGAAGCGTTGTTCGGCTCGCGTCCGCGACCGTTCTCGATCACGCTCGTCTTTCCGGACCTCGATGTCGCTGAGTTTCCGCGTGCCCTGACGCTGGCGCGCGCGTCGGCGGAGTTTCGTGAGACCGGCGCCGGCGCGAGCCACCGGTACCGGGCGCGGTTCTGGCCGAGCGACGCGGCGCGGCTGCGCGAGCTCTTCGAACTGGTTGGGCCCTCCGACACCACCGAAGTGCTCATCGATGACCGGCCCGTGCCGTATGCGCGCGAGCTGTGGCTGCCGCTCGTCTGGTTCCTCATTCCGCGGTAACGGCTGGTGGCGACCTCCGTCGAACAGGATCTGCAGCGGCTCGAGGCGGATCTCAAGCAACTCGAGGCCGAGTACAACATGTACTTCTCGGGCCGCCTGCCGACACCGCCCTGGGAGACACGCGCGCGCGTCGAAAAGATCGTCAGGCAACTCGACCGCGCGTATATTCAGAACACCGGCGAACGCTTTCGCTTTCATACGCTCCAGTCCCGCGTCTCGACGTTCATCGACCTCTGGGATCGCGGGCTGCGCGCCCGCGAGGAAGGGCGTCCCGGCCCGTTCGCCCAGCCGGCGGCCAAAAAGGAGCCCGACAAGACGAGTCCCAGAGATCGGATCGTGCACGTGGCGGCCTTTCGCGATCCGGTGCGGGAAGTCGACAAACTGGCGGCGCTCTACGAATCGTTGGCCGAAGCGCGGCGTCAGAGCGGGCAGGACCAGATCCCCTTCCCCAAGTTCGCGGACCTCGTGAAGGCGCAGGTCAAGAAGCTGCGCGACGCCGGCACGCCGGAAGTGGCATTTCGGGTGGCCGTGAAGGACGGAAAAGTGAACCTGACGGCGCGGGCGCTGAAGGGGGTAAAAGACTGACGAAGGATGGCTGACAGCTCAGAACCGCTGAGCCATCAGCCATCGAATCGGTGGGCTGATTTAGATCTTGGTAACGTTGCCGGCTTGCGGGCCCTTGGGACCGTCAACGATCTCGAACTCGACTGCCTGGCCCTCCTCGAGCGACCGGAATCCGTCGCCCTGAATTGCCGAGTAGTGTACGAAGACGTCGCTGCCCCCGTCGCGCTCGATGAACCCATACCCCTTTGCATTGTTGAACCACTTGACCTTACCTGTGATGCGCATCGCTCTTCTTCCTACGTGCTGTGACGCGGGATCGCGTCGTTGAACAAAATAAGGGACCAAAAAAAAGGGCCGCATCTCTCTGCGGCCCTTTCCCTTACGGCGCCAGGCCCGCCCGGCGTCGCCAGAGATAATACTGGACTTGACGAATCATGTCTAGAGCTCTGCTGAGCGTCTCCAACAAGACCGGAATCATCGACTTTGCCCGCGGCCTCCTCGGACGGGGTTTCGACCTGATCTCGACCGGAGGCACGGCGCACGCCCTGGCTGAGGCCGGACTGCCGG
>JBPYEE010000738.1:0-9422 GCA_051985095.1 Vicinamibacterales bacterium
TCCCGGTGCCGGAAATCGCGTCCAGGTCCTTTCCCTCTGCGCCGATCTCTCCGCGCTTCTTCGCGCCGTCGGTTTTCGCGCCCTCGAAGGCGCTCTTTCCTGCATCCTGGGCTTCGGTTCCGATGCCTGGGACCGTCTCTTCGCCTCGCCACGTCCAGTCGAACTTCATCCCTTCCGAGAAATTCGCTCCGGGGCGCGCCACGCGGTCTCTACACCCGGCGATTTATTCTTTCACATCCGCGCCAAGCGCATGGATCTCTGTTTTGAGCTCGCCACACACATCGTGGCTCGCCTCGAAGGCGCCGTCACCACCGCCGACGAAGTCCACGGCTTCCGCTACTTCGACGAACGCGATCTCCTCGGTTTCGTCGACGGCACGGAAAATCCCACCGGCGCCGCAGCCGCCGAGGCTGTCTTCATTGGCGACGAAGATCCCGTATTCGCCGGCGGAAGCTACGTCATCGTCCAAAAGTATCTGCACAATCTCGACGCCTGGAACCAGATCCCCACCGAAGCACAGGAAAAAATCATTGGCCGCACAAAAGGTTCCGACATCGAACTCGACGACGCCGTCAAGCCCACGTCCGCGCACAATGCACTCACCGTGATCGAAGAAAACGGCAGGGAAATCAAAATCCTCCGCGACAACATGCCCTTCGGCCGTCCCGGCCACCGCGAGTTCGGGACCTATTTCATCGGCTACAGCCGCTCGCCCGGCACGATCGAACAAATGTTGGAAAACATGTTCGTCGGCCGCCCGGCGGGAAATTACGATCGCATCCTCGACTTCAGTATTGCAGTCACTGGCAGTCTGTTTTTTGTTCCGACCGCCACGTTCCTCGACGCTGTTTCTGCTGAACAGCCCGCGCCCGCTGCATCCTCTGGCGCACAGAAGCTCGCGACAGGCTCGGCGCCGCTTGAAACTTCTGCCTCCACCGTGCGATCGCAGAATGGTTCGCTCGGAATCGGTTCCCTAAAAGGAGAACAGTCCTATGAATAACCTTCATCGCGAACTGGCTCCGATTTCTGATGCCGCGTGGGCTCAAATCGAAGAAGAGATCTCGCGCACCTTCAAGCGCTATGTGGCCGGCCGCCGCGTTGTGGACGTTCACGGCCCGGCGGGTTCGGCTCTCGGGGCTGTGGGCACAGGCCACCTGCGCACGATCGCGGCGCCCGGAGACGGCATCACGGCCCGACAGCGCGACGCCAAAGCCCTGGTCGAACTGCGCATTCCCTTCGATCTCGACCGCCAGATGATTGACGACGTCGAGCGCGGCGCCAACGATTCCGACTGGCAGCCGGCAAAGGACGCCGCGCGCAAGCTCGCGTTCGCCGAAGACCGCGCCATTTTCGAGGGTTACGCCGCCGCCGGAATCGTTGGGATCCGCCAAGGCACCAGCAATCCCCAACAACCTCTCCCCGCCGACGTGCGCAAATACCCGGAAGCCTTTGCCCAGGCCTTAAGCCAGTTGCGCCTTGTGGGTGTCAACGGCCCCTATTCCATTCTGCTCAGCGCCGACGCGTATACGGAACTCGCCGAAACCAGCGATTACGGCTATCCGGTCCTCGAACACGTCAAACGCCTGGTCGATGGCAAAATCATTTGGGCGTCCGCCCTTGACGGGGCCTTCGTCGTCACGGCCCGCGGCGGCGACCTCGATCTTCACGTCGGCCAGGACGCCTCAATCGGCTACTTGAGTCACACCGACACGCACGTTCGCTTGTATCTGCAGGAAACGTTTACCTTCCTTTACCTCACCTCCGAATCCGCTGTTGCCCTGGCGCCGCCCTCCAAGCCCAATAAACCTTGACGCGCCTTCCTCAGCGCCGCGAGAGGACGCCTTGCGTTTTGTCGACCGTAACCCCGGCGCGATCAGGACGCACACGTGGAGGATCGCCCCGCTTATTCCACCTCATCCGTAAATTCTCCATGTCCACGAGCTGATCGCTGCGGTACGATGCCGCATCTCCCGATGCCGTGGAAGTGTCCCGCCTGTCGCAAGAAGATTCGCCACACTACCGTCATGCCCCGGCCTTGGCGACTCTATCAGTGCCCTGCCTGCCGGTTCGAGATGATCTTCGATCCGCTCATCAAGAAAATGCGGCCCGTACCATCGAACGACCCCGAGAACGGCGATAACGCGCCGAACGCCGCATAGTGTGAACCTGCACGGCAAATAAATTCGAGGCCGACCACGCCGCTCGGCGGCAGGGCCGTCCGCTCCGGGCACACTTCAGATCGGAGGTCCCATGATTCTGGTTTTCGGAGCGACCGGGCACATCGGCGGTGAGCTCATCTCGATCCTTTCCTCCGAAGGCGTCCCGACCGTCGCGGTGTCTCGTGCTTCTTCGCGTGCGCGGCCTCTGCCCGGAATTTGCTGGGTGAAGGCCGACCTCGCGGAGGCTGCCTCGGTCGACGGCTTATTTCGCGGCGTGAAGACGATGTTCCTCCTAACCGGGAACGGGCCCGACCTGGCGGCCGTCCAGATGACCGCGATCCGGGCCGCGACCAGAGCGGGCGTCGAGTACGTCGTGAAGCTGTCGGCATTCGGCGCGTCGGACCATTCGAAGTCACCGATCGGTCGCGCCCATTACGAGGCGGAACACGAGTTGATCGCATCGGGGATGCGATGGGTGATCCTCCGCCCGCACGTGTTCATGCAGAATCTGCTCGATCAACTGCCCGCGATTGTTCGAGAGGGTCGGATCCTCGCGGCATCTGGTAGCGGCAAGATCCCGTTCATCGACACTCGCGACATCGCGGCGGTCGCGGCCGTCACGCTGACACACTCAGGCCATGACGGGAAGAAATACGTTCTAACAGGCCCTGAGGCGTTGTCGTACTTCGACGTCGCCCGGATTCTGACGACGGTCGTCGGCCGACCAATCGCGTACGAGGCGCTGTCGCTCGCGGAAGCTCGGGAACGGATGGTCCGCGCCGGAGACGCTTCATGGGCAATCGAAGGACTACTCGCCCTGGCGGAATACCAGCGGGCGGGAGGGCCAACGGCCGTCGTCCACGACACGGTTCAGACGATCCTTGGCCGACCGCCGCGATCTCTCGCTGAGTTCGCGAAGGATCACGCGCAAATGTTTCACCGCAGCTAGGCATGGCGCCACTGGACCCTCAATTGGATAGGGCACCTCACTGGCCGATCCGGAACTCGGTTGTCAGCCGCCGCCCTCTGGTGAGACCCGCCAGACAGGACCCGCCAAGGGAGGAGTCCTCTCGAACGCTCTGTGCATGACTTCAGGATTGCCGACCGATCGTCAGGCCAGCATCGACGCACCGGGTCCGTCGCCGGGTTCCGGACGCCGTACGATCTCCCGTCGGCCTGGACGTCCGAGGTCACTTGGCCAGGTCACGCGCAATCACGCATACGTCCCTCAATGGCGACAATACGTGTGCACGTTCTGAGACCCGATGTGCCCCGTGGGCATGGTGACGACGATCGTCTCTTCGCCTTTCGCGGGTTTCAGGGCTTGGGAAGAGCGCGGTTCTCGCGGTCGTGCGCCACACAGTCCGCGCGGCGCGCGGCCCTGCCTCTGGATCCTCGCGCTGTGTCACCAGCTCCTGAACGATCGCGACCTCACTGCGTGCCGTTCACCCGATGCAACTGCGTGGTCGGGTGTGGCTGTGGCGAGTCTGGCTGAGTGGCGATCCGCTCTCCTCATCGTCAGATCAGATCACGAAGGCCCCCGAGGCGTACTCCAGCAGCCCTCTCCATCAACACCGTTTTCGTTCAGGGCGACACATCTGCGATCTCGTGACGGATCATCGGCGAATAGTCACAACAGGCATGCAGGGATGTCATCGCCGGCGGTCCTTATGTTGCACCAGATGAGACGCCGTCGCCGCCCAGCCCTCGCGTTGTCGCCGAATCACGATCGGCAGTCAGTCGCATGACGATGGGCGAGAGGCATTCGGTATCGATTAGGTCGAAGCCGACTTCCGGCACAGGTGGAAGAGTGGCACTGTTGGTGCACCGGACTCCGCATGACCCGGCACGTCGGAGCGGTTCGCGATTGGGTGATAGGCGTTCGGCTGCTGTTGCTTCTGGTCGGATGCGTGGTGTTGATTGTGACGTTCGGCTGCCAGGTGGCACGGGTGCATGGATTCAGCATGGCGCCCACCCTCGAAAGCGAGGATCGAGTCATCGTCGCAAAAATTCTCTACGAACTACACGATCCGCGGCCCGGCGATATCGTGATGCTGCGCTACCCCCCAGATCCCGAGAAGCTTTACGTAAAGCGGCTCATTGCGACCGAAGGCGACAGCGTGCAGATCATCGACGGTCATGTGATCGTCAACGGCCGGACTCTACGCGATGACTACGTCGAGCCAGACTACCGCGATCACGACAGCTGGGGCCCGAGCGTGATCCCCAGCGGGTACGAGTTCGTGCTCGGCGACCATCGCAATAACAGTTCGGATAGTCGGCATTGGGGGATGGTCCCGAAACGGTACGTGGTTGGGAAAGTCGCCGCCCGATGGTGGCCATTCGAACAGATTCGGTTGTTCTGAGCAACGTCTTCACCTGGCCACGGGCAACCGCCCGACCTATCACCGCGCGTACCTCTACCCGCGCTGTCACCGCACGAGACGCAGCTGGCGTTCGAGATCGAGGGGCCTGCGGACGATCTGTACTCGCTTTGTGATGGTCGAAGGACCTTCGGGCACACGAAGTCGATGTGATCGTTAACCTGTCATCAGTGATTCGGCCGGCCGAAAAGCGCTCCTCCCGAAAATGGGAAAGGACGCCCGCCTGAAAGGTGGCTACGTGCTGCTGATCAGGCTCGATGGTGCCGCACCCGGGGAACGGTCCACCTCACCCCAGTCGCTCTCCGGCTGCGTAGACAGCCATCAAGCGTAGTCCGGCCAGCCGTCAATTCGGCGAGATGGCCTATTCACCAGGCGCGACAGCGTCCGGCGGTGTGTCGGCCGTGTCGTCGGTAGCCTCGGCGATCCTGATGCCGCGCGAAGGATCGACCGCCAGGCGATAACAGGATGAACGCGCCGGCCACGGTGTCGTCAACGATAATCGCGCGTTACCGGCGGCACCCCCACCGTTGCGATACGAGACGCTCACCGTTCCCCCGCTGGGGCTCCGACCGTGTGCGCCGTCCCCGAAAATGACACGGCCATCTTGTGTGATCGCGAAGACAGGATCGGCCGGCCCAGCATCCGCGAGGACACCCGTCTGAATCCACTGTTTTCCGTCAACCGAGACGGTGGTCCCGGCCTGATCTCCTACCGATATGGACTCCAGCTTTTCCGCTACCTCGACGATCCGTGACCGACCAGGCTTCGGCATCACGTCGGTCCGCCAGATCAACTGCTCCGCCAGAAACGCCAACAACTCTACGATGGCCAAAGCCGGGTCGCCGATCCCCAGCCCGGTCCAACCGGGGACTTCTTCCGCTGTGGCAGACAGCAGGCGCGTCTCGAGTCGACGCCACTGATCATCTGGGAGCCGTTCGTCAGTCGAAATCCCCATACCAGCCTCACACCCCTTTTAACATCGGCGACTGAAAGACGTCAGAAGCAATCTCGGTTAATTTACAGAACGGAGCGTCGTATCCGACGCAGCCGAGACGGACGCAAATGCCGGACATCGTGGACCGGTGAGAATGCGCACGGGGTGCAACCGATTGATCTTGTTGCCACGCCGACAGGCTTCGCGCCGTTGTTATTGAGGCCCATGGCACCGTTCAGAACCGTGCCTCCTCCCTGGCCCCTCGATGGCGCTCCAACTCGACAAGGCGGCTCCTGGGCCAGTCGCTGGCAGCGCAATCGACTTGATTCATCCGGCAACTCAATCCTGCGACAGGATCAGGGCGGTGTATGGCCCAAGTCCCACGTTGCCGGCGAACGGCAGATTGTCTCGCGCGGACCCCGCGGCATCGGTGTCATAGCTGAACCAATTCCCGAAACTTGAGCTGTAGCCACTCCAGTCGCTGTTGAATCGCACACGCCAGCGCCCGGCTCGCGGGAACCCGATGCTGTAGCTGTCATAGCCGTGGTTGCCGAAGTTCATGACGACGACGACGTCGTCGCCGGGGCCACCCTGGTCCCAGCGATGAAATGCGAGCACTTTCGCGGCGTTGTTGATGTGGAACATGTTGGTGTGTTGGCCGCGCAGCCCCTGCGTGTTGTTGAACCAGTTGCGGCGGAGATGGATGAGGTCGCGATAGAGTTGCGTGATGCCTGCGTAGGTCGTCGCCTTGGACCAATCCAATTCCTGAGGGTCATTATGGAACCAGCCGGACTCAAGGAATTCCTGGCCCATAAAGAGCATGGGGATACCGCCGCAGGTCAGCACAAGCGCGGCGCCGAGCGTGGATCGTTTCTGCGAGTACCAACTTCCCGCGTTACCGGGCCAAATCATTTCCGGGACACGCGACTGGCCATTCGAGTCCGCATCGTGCGATTCGGTGTAGATCACACGTTCAAACGCGTTGCCGTTGTACGTCTGGACGACGACGTCCGCCACCGCCTGCATATCACGCATCGCATCATCGGGACCAATGATTGCGCCCCGAACGGTCCACAGGAACGCGGCGCCCCACTGCGAATTGAAACCGGCGCCACCGCTCCCCGTGTCTTTGGTAATCCAGTCGTTGTCCTTCAGATCTTCGGCGATCGAAATCTTCCAGGGTTGCCGCTGACCGATCAACGAATTGATCCATTGCATGAAGCTCCAGCCGGCCGGGATGTCATCCGCCGGATCGTTGTTCTGGTCTTTCACGTTGCGGATCGAGCCGACCGAGTCCCAGCGGAGCCCATCGACGAAGCGCTGTTCGAGCCAGCGCAGCGCATTGTCGCGCAGGTACTGGCGGACCTCTCCACGACCGTAGTCGAAACGCGTCTCCCCCCATGCGGTGGTGCTGCGCCAATCGTTGTAGAAGTAGATGCCGCCTTTTCCGTTCTGGGACCACCCGTCGAATCGCCACATATCGCCAGAGGGATATCCGAGGTGGTTGTAGACGACGTCGAGGATCACAGCGATCCCGCGGCTGTGGGCCTCATTGACGAAGTTGCGAAACGCGTTGGGACCGCCGTACTCGTCCTCAATGGCGAAGATGTACGCGGGGTTGTAGCCCCACGAGATATCCCCCTCGAATTCGGCGACCGCCATCACCTCGATGGCGTTGATTCCAAGGTCGCGCAGGTAGTCAAGTTTGCCAATGGCGGCGGCAAAGGAGCCCATGTGACGCGGACTTGCCGGATCAAAGATGAAACTGCCGATGTGCAGTTCATAAATCACCATCTCGTTCCAGGCAGGTGTGCGGTACCCAGGCGTGGTGTAGGCACCATCGGTCGGCGCGATCACACTATTCAGGTTCCCGGTGTTGTGAATGATGGAGCGGGAATACGGATCGTTTCGCCAGAGTAGCGAGCCGCCCGCGTCGAGAACGCAGAACTTATACTGTCCGCCAACGCCTGCGCCGGCCACGTCAACTGACCAGTAGCCGTTCCCTTCGGCAAACAGCGGATGCGAGGTGGTAGACCAGCCGTTGAAGTCTCCCGCGACGGACACGCCGCTCGCAAAGGGCGCCCACACCCGAAACGTCACACCGCCGACATACGGGGTGGCACCCATGTACGGTCGCTGAGAAGCCGGCATACAACCTTCGCGTCACGGCGAGTTTAGCAAACCGTCCCCGCCGAATATCTCGGCACGTACCTCCGCGTTTGATGTCGCCGCCGTTCGCAGAACGGTGGACTCCACTTCCCGGAGGCCAAAGGTGGGCGTCGCAGAACATCGCCACACGTTCAACGTGGCGGCGTTTGCCGCCGGCGGCAGGAATTCGCCGACAAGGGCCACGATCGATGAACGCAGTGACGATCCGGCGTTCGGCTGTCTTGCGTCGGTCGCGCGATATCCCCAGACCGTATTCGACTTGCGGCCGCTCCGCCACCTTCTCCACCGAATACCTGAGGGCGACAGTTCTGAGGCAGTGAGGAACCGCGGGGCGCCCCTGGTAAACTCGAACTCACGCGCGTTCGACGGACACCCGCTTCCGTCGGTAGGCGGCCGGCGTCATGCCAACATTCCGTTTAAATGCTCGCCCGAAACTCGCTTCAGATTCGTATCCCGTTCTCGCGGCGATTTGCGAGAGAGGCACCTGACTCGACGCCAACAAGGCTGCCGCCCGGCTCATTCGACAGCGCGTGACGTATGAAATTGGTGACTCGCCAACGAGCGCCTTGAAGCGATCGACGAACGCGGCACGTGACATGGAGGCCTGTCTGGCCAGCCGTCGAATGTCCCATTTCGCTTCCGGCTCGCGATGAATCGACACGACCGTGACTGCAATCCGAGGATCGCGGAGTGCGGCGGATAGACCAAGTTTCGGCGTGCCGGGGGCCGACGCGTACGCCCGCACTGCCTCCATGAACAGCAGATCTGCCATCCGAACCATCATTGCGTCTGCGCCGGGTCGCCGCAATTCGGCTTCTTCTGTCAAAAAAGCCAGCAGCAGATTCAGCCAGCCGTCAGTCCCTCGACGCTGGCCGCGCAGGTGGATGAGTGGCGGAAGGGATGCCAGCAATGGATTCGAACAATCCTCGAACTGAAAACCTCCGCACAGCAGCACCGTCGAGCTACCGCCACCACCGAAAGACAACGTGCCGTCCGCATCGCGCGGAGCCCCGGCAATCAAGTCTTCCAGATGTGTGATCGGGGATGACGGCACATCTCGAACGGTGTGCGCGCGGCCCGTCGGTAGAATGACCAAATCGCCGTCGCCAAGCCAGACGAGCGGCTTGAGACCATCCACTCGCAGACAGCAACGGCCGCGTGCGACGAGATGAAACGTCGCGAACTCGCGTCCAAGAACCGAGAAACCCCAGGGCGCGCCCAACTCGGAGCGGCAAAAAATCGCGGTCTGGAACCGGACTGACTGCAGCACGGCGCTTAGATCATCGGGCCGAATCGACGAAAGCCGCCGCATCCGCGCGATTGTAGTGGTCGATATCCAGGCTCGCAAGGGATCTGGACGATCGGCATGAAAAACCAGACAGCCGGCCATGGCTCCCCGTCGAGCGCCCGACGAACATGGGCTTTTCAGGAGGATGAGATGGCGAATCCAGCCGAGACCGTCCGCGCGTTCATGAACGCGATGGAGAAGGGCGATTTTGCTACCGCGCGCGGGTACCTGGCGGACGATCTCTCTTTCGAGGGTCCGATCGAACGGTTTGCCGGTCGCGAACCGTACCTCGAATCCCTCGAGAAACTTCATCACATCATTGAGCACGTCAACGTGAAGAAAATGTTCGTGGATGGCGATGATGTCTGTCTCCTGTACGACATGGTGACGAAAACCCCGGCAGGCACCGCATTCATCGCAGAGTGGCATCAGGTCAAGAGTGGCAAAATCCGGATGATTCGCGTCGTGTTCGATGCGCGGCCGTTCGC
>JBPYEE010000739.1:0-4300 GCA_051985095.1 Vicinamibacterales bacterium
ACGTCATGGAGGAAGACCAGAAATAGCCGGTCGACACGCCACGCCTGTGCGAGTTGAAGAGAGCCAATGGCCACGAGGATTGGCAAGGGAACAAACAGTGCGCGGAGGACAACCCGACATGGGCGCCACGTGAGAGTCCGTCACCCAGCGAACGGGGCGTAACGGGACTCTCGGGGTCATTCAGTTTGCTGAATCAGCTGTCCGGCGTCTCCCTGGGCACACCACGCCTAACGCGCACGACGACCGGGTTGGACCTCGCGGGCCCCCATTGCCTCCCGGCGCCACCCAAATACTCCGCGGTGATCACATGTGTGCCCTCCGGCAGAGCCACGGCCAGCACAGAGATGGTGAATTTCCCATTTCCGTGAACGAGGACCTGAGGCTGGCCGAGCGGCTGCGGCGCCGACCCATCGACCGAATCAAGGAATCGTACGCTTCCAAACGGCAAGCTGACGCTCGGGTCGTCGAGCGTTGGCTGCACGGTGACCGACAGTTCACTGAGGGTCCCCGCTCGCACAACGGGGGCGTTGGCGACAAGGCCAACTGCCGGCGTGGCCGGGTCCACCGTCGTCAGGATTTCGGCACTGATGCTCGGCGCATACGCAGCGTCGCCCGAGTACTGCGCGAGCAAACGGGCGGTGCCGACGTTGATGAGCCGCGACCATGGGACAACGAACGTGGCTCCACCATCCACGAGGTTCTGCGGTCCGGCAATCGCCGACCCGTAGGAGCCGGTCAACGTCACCGTGCCGGCGGGCGTTTGCCCGCCGGCGGTGGCGGGGCTCACTGTGACCATGTAGATCTCGGACTGACCCACGGTAATCGTGGGAGAGGTCTCGGTCACCTGCGTCGCACTCGGGATGCCGGTCGCCGCTGTGACCGTCAGCGTGAACGGCGGGTCTCGAAAAGACGGCGGTGTGACCGGATTGTAGCGACCGTCGCCCGAGTACCCGATTCGGATGCTGTGCGACCCGACTGCGTAACTTGTCGTGTAATCCGCCTGAATGTCGCCTTTCGCAACATTCGCATTCAGCGCAATCGAAGCGCCCACGGCCAGGCCGTTGTCGTACAACTGAACCGTCCCGGAGGGAACGGCAGTTCCGGGCGCCAGCACCGCGATATGAAGGGTGACGGGCGTTCCCGCAGCCACCGACACGGCTTCGCCGTAAATGCGGGCGAAATTCACGAAGGCCTTGATGATCGTCACCTGGACCGGCTGGGGCGTTGCAGATCCCCTCACGCTGGCGTCTCCCGAGTAGGCGACACCAAAGGCGTGGACGCCGACATCGAGCGAGGAAGAGAGGAACTGGTCGAGGGGAACCCACGCGGTCCCGTCTGTCAACGGCGCGCTGCCGAGCGCCCTCGCCCCGTCGTAGATGGTGACGGCACCGGTTGCGGCGCCGACGCCGGACACTCCCTTCACGTCGATCTGGAGCGCGACTGGGGTTCCGTAGAACACACCACTCTCGGTCGGGACCCAGAAGCCGATCAGGTTCACGTTATATGGCTGCACCGTGATAACGCTGTCCTCCGGCGTGATCGTGAGCGGCACGCTGTTCGAATCGCTCGATTCGAATGTGGCGTTACCGCCGTAGTGTGCGACGAGGTGGTATTTGCCGCCCGGCAGATCCGCGATGGTTCCGCTGAAGGAGCCATGATTCAGCACCACGCTGGTCACGAAACGGGCGCCAGCGCGAAGCGCAACCGCTCCTCCCGGCGTTCCAGCTCCGCGCCCCGATCGAACGTGAATCTCGAGTGGAACAGGCTGACCGTGTTGTGCTGTCCTGACAGTCGCCTCCAGAATGGTCTCCGTCTCCAGCTTCTTGCCGTTCGACCAGTGCTGGACCAGGTTCGCCGCATTGACCGAGCCCAGACCCGTCGCCATGTCGTACCCGGGGCCGGCTTGGAACCCTGGCACCAGAGGAACGGCGTTGCTGCCTTCGGTCGTATCGTAGAAGACGCAAGGGCTCGTCGCGGCGGGATCAACCCATTGCGACGAGTCGCAGAGCGAACTTTCTTGCGCAGCGGCCAACCGGTAAAGCACGTAGTTGGCTTGCCCTTGAAACTGGCCGTGGACCTGCTCGACGAGGGCCACGATCCCCGCCAAGGTCGGCGAGGAGGCCGAGGTTCCGCCGACAACTACCGCGCTGCTCAGCTGGGTGTGACCGTCAATCGTCGTGGTTTGACAGGAACCTTCGATGCAAACGAGATAGCCGTCGTGGCCCGCGGCTGCGGTCAGCGACACGTCCGGCAGATCCCGGGCGTCGTCGCCAGGCACGCCAGGTCCGGCCTGCCAGGGCGGCTTGCTGTACCCGCTGACGCATGTGATCTCGATCTGACTGCCCTGGATCGTCCACGTGACATCCGAACAGCTGCTGGGGCCTCCGCTGCCGGCCAGAAGCACGTACCGGAAACCGCACTTCACTGGATCGATTTGCGGGTCGCAGGTCTCATTCCATGCCTCTTCCGGGATGTAGCCGAGGGCCGACGACTGGTCCGGTCGATTGGTGTCGGCCCAGTACGTCGTATCGCGCCCGTTCTCGTTGAACTGGGTGCCGCCAACAGCGATGTTGTAGGGGGTGGAAGCCAGTCCATTCACGTTTCGGCCGTACCGGGGCGGCAGCACGGAACTGGGTGCGTCGCAGCCGGCCACACCGTTGTCTCCCGCACTTACCAATGCGGTGATTCCTTCCGCAGCCGCCTGCCGCCACAGGCTGTTGTAGAACGCGTTGCCCGCCGGACCGAGGAAGGCTTCGCACAACCCGTAGCTTGTGCTCATGATCGGCGCAACGCGATGGTCGACGATATAGGCAGCCGAAAGATCCACGCCATCGGTGGACGCTGTGGTCGCCGAGGTCACGAGCCTGATTGTGGCCATCGGCGCGGCGGCGCCGGACCACTCAACGTCCAGATCCGCCTCCAGCTCGTCTGCGTTGAAGCCCGGATCGGCTCCGTTGACGATGATTTCGGGATCGTTGGGCGGCAGGCCGAAAATCTGACGGAAGGTCTTGATGTCGGCAAGCTGGATCCTGGTTCGTCCGACGATGGCGATGACCACCCCTCTGCCATCCGTCGTTTGCTGAAGGAGCGGCGAGATGCCGTAGATCCTCTGGAAGTCGCCGGGGCTCAGGAAGTGATGAGGACCGGTCGACGTCGTGAACGCGGGATTCGGGTCGACCGCGAGGCCCTCGGATGAAGCGTCAACCGCCGCGACAGGAACCAGGGCTCCGCTGCTGTCGCGCCGTATCAGGAAGCCCCGAGAGCGCATCGATGGTTTCTCGAAGTTGCTCAGGGACAGGACTCCTCGCACGACGCCGTTCAGCGCGCGTGGCAGCGACAGGCCCGAGGCGTTCGCGAAGTACCGCTTTCCATTGACGTCGTACTCGTGGATTTCGCTCTGGAAGAGCGTCTGCGCCTGCGCGGCCGTGGCGGAGAACTGAATCCACTGCCGCCCTGCGGCGATTTCCGAGATCTGGGCGCCGTGCAGCCCCAGCCATTCGACAATCTTCGCGATGTCGCTGTCGGGCGGGCCAAATTGCGCCCCGAACTGCTGCGGCGTCAGCCATTGATGGAAGCTCGCGGAAGCCGGGTCGTGCAGTTGGTAGAGAACGTCTTCGAGCGCACGGTTTTGATCGGCACTGCGATCGAGCAGGAGAAGAATCGAATCCAGGCGAGTAGAGGGGTCAATGCTTCCAAGATCGGCAGCGGCCTGCGCCCAGACCGGCGTGCTGTTCGGCAACGCGACGGTGTCCGCATCTGAGATCGACTGCGTGATTCGCGCGGGCGCTTGCGCGTGAACTGCGATCCCGGACGCGACGGCGAGGAGGCACGCGAGGAATGAACGAACGGTCATGACGTGTTTCAGGCCGTTCAATGGAAATCGATTGATCAAAAACGCGACACAACTTCAGACATTGAGCCCGGCCGTGCGGCGCACTGCACAGCGTATGCCAATATTGGTGAGCTGGCGCGTGACCGGTCGTAAACCGATCCACTTCACAATTCGAACAAACCGTTGGAGATGAGACTCGTGATGGCGGGCGTCGAGGATCGGCGCCGGATCGACTCGAGAGCCATCTGGAAACTAATGACGCGCTGACTGGCCGAGGCGATCGCTTAACGGAGGATCGTCGGGAAGGATGACGCAATGGATCATAGGGGGAATGGTGGTGCCGTTGGACGTCCCCGCAGGAAACCCGAAAATCAGCAGGCTTGAATTTTTTCGACCACAGAGCGTAGGAATACCCCTCGGACACGAGATGGCGTCGGACTTCGAGCAAGGTTGGCTGACCGGCCGAGC
>JBPYEE010000740.1:0-13435 GCA_051985095.1 Vicinamibacterales bacterium
CGCGAGTCATGCGACTTGGGCGAATGCTCAGCCGGGCGCGAATACTCCGGTGCTCGCTGGCATGTATCGCTGGAACAACGACCCCGGGCCATGGCGGTATTGGGATTCCGAAATCTTCTCCATTCAAACGTCTGCCGTAGCCGACGCCGCGACTGTCTGGCGATTCGCTCATCACCGGAGCGACACGAATTGTCTCAGCGCCGATCCTCCCTGTTCGTTCGCTACTGATTCAGACCCGTTCTGGTATACGCCTCGTCCAAACATCTCCCCGAACGGTCTCTGGGTACTGTTTACCTCGAATTGGGGGAAGACGCTCGGCACCGATACGATAGAGCCGAGCAACTACCGGCAAGATGTGTTCTTGCTCAAACTGTTTGGTCAATGACGACCGTCCGCGGAAAGCAGACTCACACAGATTGCTGCGGGACCGGATAAAACGCGCGATGCCAGGGGACCGCGCGTTGTCTGGCGTACGGATCGATCGGCGCCATGATCCGAGCCGGCGTGACCATAGAGCGCGCGCGTGCGCAAACCCTGCGGACCCACGTTCCGGCAGATGACGAGCATGTCGATCGGTTCCGAGGCATGCTCAAGTCTGAACCGGAGCTGCTCCTGGACTGCCGTAAACAGCGTGGGACTGAGACTTCTGGCAGTAAGACTCCACGACGCACCAACTTGCAGCACCGACGCAGTCAGCTGGATTCCTCAAGCGTCGACTCGCTTGTTCGGAGGTTTGGCGAGCACGTTGGCAACGGCCATCAATCACCTCTCAGCGTCGACGTGGCGTCGACACGCGATGCGCGCCGGGCGGGCAACCAACTGGCTGCCGTTGCCACCGCGACCAGCACGAGCGGAACCGCGCCGTATGTCGAGGGATCCCACGCACGCACGCCGAACAACAACCCGCTCATGAAACGCGTCGCGACGAGGGAGCCGGCAAGCCCGGTGAGCGCACCATCGCCAGCCATCTGCACCGCCTCGGCGACGACGATCGACCGAACATTGGCCGGCCGGGCACCGAGCGCGAGTCGAATCGCGAGTTCGCGCCGGCGCTGCGCCACCGAGTAACTGATCACCCCGAACAGGCCAACCGAGCCGAGGGCGACGGCGACGTGCACTGAATACGCCGAGCACTATCAACGCGAGCCGATGCGCCGACGTGTGCCGATCCACGTAACGGGAGAGCGTGCTCATGTTCGCGACCGCAAGGCCGGCGTCACGGCGACGAACCAGGCCGCGGATGGCGTCGAGCCTCTGCTCGGGCACCGCAGTCGTGCGCACCCCCATCGATAAGCTCTTCCTCGAGTTCGCCAAAGTCCGCAGGCGCGATGCGCAGGACACCCTCCTCGCAGATCAACAACTATGTCCGCCGTCAGCTGCATCCATGGCCAATTCGCACCCGTCTGTCCGATGGCGGCGCCCATTCGTGAAGTTCTGCTCGCAGCTAAAGACATCGCAGACTACGGTCTGACTCACGAAACCTTCGCGGACAATCGCCGCGACTACACCTGAAAGGGCGGGTTGACGAGGTGACGTGTTTGCTGCGCCAAACGATCGTTCGGGGAACTCTGCTCACGGTGGCGCGGAACGCAGATTTTCTCAGCCGCACCCCGGTGCGGAGCGCTGACCGTGGTGCTGTTGCCTGCGGCGCACGTCGTGAAGGTCGAGGCCAATCGTGAGCGGCTCATCAATGCGTGCGTTGATCGGCGCCGCCAGACGATCCCGTATCGGCTCAACCAACCTGGAACGGCGGCTCGACCCGGCGGCGTTCGTTCGCCTGAGTCGCAGCCTCAGCGTCAATGTGAACGTTATCGGCCCGACTCGGCAGCGAGCCGGGGGAACCCGCACCGTCATTCTCGACAACGCAACAGGTCAGGATGAGTCGCGAGCAGACTGTGCGGCTCCGACGAGTCTTGCAGGAGTTCCCCGGATGACGACCTCCTGATGGGCGCCTTCGAGCATCGCATCTCCGATTCCCCAGGCCGATAGCCGCCGCTCATGAACCCGTCTGCGCCGTTCATCCGGCGCCCGATAGCGACCAGCCTCGTCATGATGGCGATCGCGGTGTTCGGCGCGCTGGCGTACCACGCGCTTCCCGTCAGCGACGTCCCGGACGTTGCATACCCCTCGCTGAACGTGACGGTGTCGTTGCCAGGCGCCGATCCCGCAACGATGGCGTCGTCGGTCGCCGCGCCGCTCGAACGGCAGTTCACCACCATCGCTGGACTCGATTCGATGAACTCGTCGAGCGCTGTCGGCACGACCACGGTTACGCTGCAATTCGATCTGTCGCGTGATATCGACAGCGCAGCCGTCGACGTGCAGACGGCGATCGCGGCCGTGATGCCGCTCCTACCCCCAGCGCTGCCGGCGCCGCCCACGTTCCGAAAAACGAATCCGGCTGACGACCCGGTGATCAACCTCGCCTTGACCTCGCGCACGATGTCGATGTCAGAGGTTGATCGGTACGCCGAAACGATGCTGGCGCCGAGTCTGTCGATGGTGCCGGGCGTCGCGCAGGTCGACGTAAATGGCGCCCAGAAGTACGCCGTGCGCGTCCAGGTGGATCCCGAGCGGCTGACCGCCACCGCCATCAGTCTGAACGACATCGATCAGGCGCTGCAAAGCTGGAATGTGAACCTCCCGGTCGGCCAGCTGTTCGGTCGCACATCGACGTACACACTGGTGACGAACGGTCAATTAGCTGATGCGGCGGCGTTCCGCAAGCTGATCGTCGCGTACCGCGGCGGTGCCCCCTTGCGCCTCGAACAGGTCGCCGCCGTCACCGACAGTGTCGAAAACAACCGCAGCCTGTCCTGGTTCTACACCAAGACGGCTGGCGCGCAGCGCGCCATCATCCTCGGCGTCCGGCGCCAGATGTCCAGCAACATGATTGACATGGTGGACGCCGTCCGACGGCTCCTGCCGTCGTTCCGCGCGAACTTGCCGCCCGGCATCCATCTCACCGTCAGCGGGGACCGTTCGGTGACCGTGCGCGAAGCATTCAACGACGTCCGCGCCACGCTCGTGGCAGCTCTGGAGCTGGTCGTCGGAGTCATCTACCTGTTTCTGGGCAGCGGCCGCGCGACCGCGATCCCATCGCTGGCGCTGCCCTTCTCTATTCTCGGGACCTTCGCGGCGATGTGGGCACTGCAGTTCACCCTGGACAACCTGTCGATGATGGCCCTCATCCTTTCGGTCGGCTTCGTCGTCGACGACGCGATTGTCGTGTTGGAGAACATCGTGCGACATCTCGAGGCGGGGGTTCCGCGTCTCGAGGCGGCGCTGCGCGGCTCAGGCGAGGTGGCGTTCACGATCGTGTCCATGACCGTCTCCCTGGCGGCGGCATTCATTCCGATTCTGTTCATGAATGGGGTACTCGGCCGTGTGTTTCGCGAATTCGCGATGACGATCACCGTTGCGATCCTGATCTCGGGCTTCGTGTCGATCACACTCACACCGATGCTGTGCAGCCGATTTCTCGAGCGGGAGTCACTGAGGCGGCGCGGCATGTCGCTGCTGCTCGATCGGGGCTTCGAGGCCACCCGGCGGGCCTATGCTCGCAGCCTCGCCGCTGCGCTCCGCCACCCGGCGATGATGGTGATCCTCTTTGGGACGGTGCTTGCGGCGACCGTCGAGATGTACGGCGCGGTCCCGAAGGGGTTTGTGCCGGAGCAGGACGCGGACACGCTGACCGTTAACCTGCGTGCCGCCCAGGGCACATCGCCCGAGGAGATGGTCCGCAATTCGCTCGCGGCATCCGACGTCATCAACCGCAGTTCGGCTGTTGAAGCTCTCACGGTGACCTCTGGCGGGAACGCGATGAACACCGGGCGGATCCAGATCCAGCTCACGCCCCGAGGAACGCGTCCCAGCGCATCGCAGGTCGCCCAGCAGCTGCGCCGCGGTCTCGCGCCACTGGTGGGCGCTCGCGCGTTCGTCACGGTTCCAGCGGCGCTGACAATTGGCAGCCGAATGACCAACAGCAGCTACGTCCTGACCGTGCAGGCGCTCGACACCACGGCTCTCTACACATGGGCGCCACGGCTCGAACAGGTGATGGCAGCACGGCCGGAGTTGCAGGACGTATCGAATGACCTCGAAATCAAAAGCCCGCGCGTCGATCTGATTATCGACCGCGATAAGGCCGCCACCATCGGTCTCAACGCGACGCAAATTGAAAACGCGCTCTACGACGGGTTCGGTCAGAAGTGGTCCACGACGATCTACGGAAATACGGCGCAGTACCGGGTCCTGCTGGAGCTCGATCCGACCTACCAGGCCCGGCTCGACCTACTGAATCGAATCTTCTTCAAGTCGGCGTCCGGCCGGCTCGTGCCGCTCGAGGCGGTCGCGCGGTTCGCAGAAACGGTGGGGCCTCAAACCATCAACCACACCGGGCAACTGCCCGCTGTGGCCCTGTCGTTCGCCCTGCGGCCAGGGGCCTCGCTCGGGGCCGCGGTGGACGAGATCGCGGCAGCAGCCGAACGCCTGCTGCCTCGCACGATGATTACCCGCTTCGAGGGATCGGCGAAGTTGTTTCAGTCGTCGCTCGGAAACCTCGGGCTGCTGCTGATCGTCGCGATCGGCACCGTCTACATCGTGCTCGGCATTCTCTATGAAAGCTACATGCAGCCGTTGACGCTTCTGTCGGGGCTGCCGTCGGCGGGCCTGGGCGCGCTCGTCACACTGTGGCTCTTCAAGAGCGAGCTGAACGTGTATTCCTTCGTCGGACTCATCATGCTCGTGGGCATCGTCAAGAAGAACGCGATTATGCAAATCGACGTCGCGCTCGATGCCGAGCGCCACAGGAACAAATCTCCGGCGGAGGCCATCTACGACGCGTGCCTTCTCCGATACCGGCCGATCATGATGACCACCGTCGCCGCGCTTGCGGGTGCGGTACCTATCGCGTTGGGGCTCGGCGCCGGGGGCGAAGCGCGGCGTCCGCTTGGCCTCGCCGTCGTTGGCGGTCTGATTGCTTCGCAGTTGATCACGCTGTATCTCACGCCGGTGGTCTACACCTGGTTCGCCCGGCTGGGGCGGGGCGAGACGCGGCGGGTTCTGGCAGAAACGTACCACGCCAGGCACAGAGGACCAGGACGAAACACGCGGACGTGTTAGGTCCGTCAGGTCACTCGCCTGTGAGAAGCCCGCGTTTCCGGCGGCCTCGCACGCTGTCCATTGAGATGCTCAAGCCCGGAGAAGAGGTGCCGTCAGAAGGGACTAAACATCCTCCGAGTCGCGTGGGAGAATGCGGCTTGTTGCCTTTGAAGGAACCGGCCGAACGATGGGCATTGCCTGAATAACACAAGGGAGGAACACCGTGTCCATTCGCACCCGTATCGTTGTCGCCGTCCTGTGGACCGCATCGCTGGTGTGTGTCGCGCTCGTCAGCGCACAGACGCGGCGGATGGTTCCCCTCGCCCAACCGGTCATTGTTTCAGGCAGCGATGTCGGCTTCCGCGTCGAAGGTCACGTCGGCAACCGACCGGCCGGTGTCCTCGTGATACGGGTAAACGGCGAGTGGATCGTCCCCACGACGCCGGAGGGGCCAGCGCGCTTGGCGTCGAGGTAGTCGGAACGGCTCGTCAACCCGGCCGCTCCCGCGCTAGCGTCCCAGTGTGAAGTTCACGTTGACGTTCATGCGTACCGGAACCGGCTGCCCGTTGACCAGCGTCGGCGCAAAGTGCCAGTTGCGGACGGCCCGAAGCGCTTCATCGTCGAGCAGCGGGATAGACTGCACGACCTTCGCGTCGGTCACCTTGCCCTCTGTGTCAATCACGACTTGCGCCACGACGACGCCTTCGATGCCTGCGGCCGCCGCTTCCGGTGAGTAGTGCGGCACGTCATCCCGAGGTGGCGGCGTGAGGGGGCCGCCGACCTGGTAGACGCCGTTGGCATCCGGCTCGCCGGGATTGCTGACCGGCTGCGCGTCCTTCTGTACGTCCTGCTTGTGTAACGCCGTGACCCGTCGCGCATAGAACTGCGCCAGCGCCCGGTTGGGCTCGACCGCATCAGGCTGCATGTGCCGGGCCTCCAGCAGGGTCTCTTCGGCGGCGTCGATTAATCCCTGGCCTTCTTGCAACTTTGCGAGCCGAAGCACCGGCGCTAAGTCGGCTGGGGTCAGCGCGATCAGCTCGCGTAACACAGCTTCCTCCTGCCTGGGGTCGTTGAGATGCTGCGCATCATAGGTGCCCGCAAGCAGGTTGAGCGCGGTGGTCTTGGTCGTGATCTTCGAGGCCAGCGTCACGGCACGCCGAAAATGGTCCGCGGTGGCCTCCAACTGCCGCGTCCGCTCGGGGCTGCCTGCTGGTGCGGCTGTCGCCAACCGAGCCGCATCCTCGCCGGCACATACTTCCGTCGCCGCGCCATCTGCGACGGCATCGGCTAAGGCTTGCGCGCAGGGCGATTGCTGGGGTGTGGCGGCCGACACCTGCGGGTTTGAATCGGGAGAACTGGCAATCGTGAAGAACGTCTGCGCCGCGGGTAGCGCCCAAAGGGAGAGAACGATGCTTGCCATGACCATCGCGAATCTCCTTGGCGGTTAGACACCGTTCCGCGCCGGAAGGCGCCGAGCTGGCCCTGATCTTCCGCTGAGTCAGCGCCCGAACGGCCGTGGCTTCACATGCTCCTCCGGCTACTGCCCGAGGATTGATCGAACGCTCCTCAACACGTCTGCCCAGGCCGGAGCTTGTGGGTTGACGCCATCAAAATGACCGGCATCCTTCATCATCGTGACTGTCACTTGATCGCCCGCCGACTTCGCCGCCGCCCCGTATGACTGTATGGCGTTGATCCATTGCCCGTTGTGTTTTTCAGCGATCAACAGCTCCTGCTTCGTGCCGAGCGGCAAGAGACCGGTGGCGGACGCCTCGTGGTAGCGCGTGGGACGCTCTGAAGGCGGGCCGCCCAGCAGACGCTCGACGATAGCTTCGCCGCAGACTTGGCGCTCCATCGGAATGAGTGTTTCGAGATCGGGCGGCGCATCAACGTCCACAACGCCGGCCACCGGCAACGGCAACGCGCCGCGCAGCGGGTTGGTGGTCGCGAGCTGGTGGCGACCGGCGGCCCACAGCGCGAGGTGTCCACCGGAGGAGTGACCAATCAGCGCGACGCGGCGCAGATCCAGATGGTGCGCCGTCGCCAGTTGCCGAAGATAGTCGGTCGCCTTGGCGACATCCTCAAACGTTCCCGGCCACCCCCCGCCGGCGTTATCCACCCGACGATACTCGATGTTCCAGGTTGCGATCCCTTGCGCCTCAAGCGCGACAGCCATCGGTCGCAGCAATTCCCACGACGTGACGGTCTCGGGGATCTGTCCGAGCCTGGCGAGCCAGCATCCGCCGTGAACCAGGACGGCGACGGGATGGTCCTCACCTCCACGAGGAACCCGAAGCTCGCCAAACTGGAGCGGCTCGGTTCCGTACGGGATGCGTTCAGCGGCTGCGACTGGCTGCTTCAGCAGATCGAGCGGGTTGGTTGTCTGCGCCATTACCCCAGGGGCGAAGAGGGCGACGAGGACGACAGAGAGCCGGATGGGCGACTGCATGGACAGAAGGTCCTTTCGAGACCTACGACGCTGGACGGGACAAAAGGTTCAATGCCGTTGTCCGTCAATCGGTTCTGCGCGATAGTACGCGGCGGAGGCCGCCATGCAGGATCTCCGGCTCGCCGTTCGAGCGCTGCGCGCCACGCCGGTTGTCACCGCTATTGCCGTTCTCTCCCTGGCTCTGGGTATCGGGGCGCTCACGACGACATTGGTGGTGCGTGATGTCGTGTTCCGCAAGCCTCCGCCTCTCTACACGCGACCCGGCGAACTATCGTTTGTGCGGATCGGCCAGCCGGATCGTCAGATGACCGATCCGCATGCCGCTTCGACTCCAGGCACCCTGTTTCGTGCGTGGCGCGAGGCCTCGCCTCCCGGCGTGGTCCTGTCCGCCGCGTCGCCGGGCCGCCTCCGTGAAGTTCGTACTGACGATCGCGCCGACAGCGTGGTCGTCAGACCGATCGCCCCGGATCTGTTTGATGTCCTCGGCGTGGCCGCCGCACAGGGTCGAACCTTTACCGAGGCGACGGTCGCTCGCGGCGGCTTCCGTGAGGCCGTGCTCAGTCATCGCCTGTGGCATGTCCTTTTCGATGATCGACCCGACGCGATGGGCCGCACCATCTGGATCGAAAACGAACCGTACGTAATCGTCGGCGTCATGCCCGATCGGTTCTGGTTCACGGTGATGAACGCACCGGTCTGGATTCCGCTCGATCGCACTCGCCTGTCTGCCGACGACATGGTGACTGTCGTCGCTCGACGCGCGGTCGGCGTGACGCCCGACGGGCTTCTTGGCGCGTTGCAGCCGCCGACGGCGGCTTACACCGCGCAGTTACCGGCGAACGATCGTCAAAGGCGCCTGAAGACGGTTCCGGTCGTCGGGACACCGATGGGATACGCGATGATGCTGCTACTGCCCTACGTCCTCGCCGCATCAGTCGTCCTCACGCTCATTGTTGCGTGCGCGAATGTTGCCGTGCTGATGATCGCGCGGTGGACCGCACGCGAGCGCGAGATCGCTATTCGCGCGTCGCTCGGCGCCAGCCGCGCACGAATCGTACGCGCGCTCGTAACGGAATCCCTCCTGCTTGCGGCCACGAGCGGGGCTTTCGGTGTCTGCGCCACGTACGCGCTTCGCGGCATTCTCGTCAGCCGCACGCACACCGGGAGTGCACTCTTCGATCTGGCGATTGAGCCGCACATTTTTCTCCAGGCCGCACTCATAACGATCGGCACGGGCCTCCTCGCCGGAATAGCGCCGGCACTGTATGAGACGCGCCGCCTGCATATCAACCCGCTGATCGCGCTCGCGTCGGATCGGGTTCGCCAACGCTGGCGCCACGCATTGGTCGTCGTCGAGATCACAGTGACGATCGCGTTGCTGGTCGAAACAGCGGCGATGATTGACGGGTATCGACGCACGCTCAATGCCAATATGGGCTTCGACCAGAAGCCGCTGATGAGCGCCCAGGTCGAAAACACGGCCGGCATTCCGATCAGCCGAACGCTTGATGCCATTTCGCAGGTCCGTGGCGTCGCGTCGGCAACTGCGGGCACGACGGTCCCGTTTGTGGGCTCGGGCGCGAGTCGACGCGTCGCACGAGACTCGTCCGGCGGCCTGAATGTGCCGGCCGAGGAAGTCTCTATCACTGCGGGTTTCCTGTCGACGCTCGGCGTATCACTCGTGGCAGGACGCGAATTTTCGCCCACGGAATCGCCGCGAAGCCGGATCGTGATCATCAATGAAGCCCTCGCCCGCCAATTCTTCAACGGCCAGGACGCGATCGGACGGCGCGTGTTCATCGGTCAGGACGGTTACGACATTGTCGGCGTTGTCGGCGATTATGCGGCGTATCCATTGGAGCAGCGTCATATTGCCCCGAAATTGTTCGTGCCGCTCCGGTCAGACGTGAGGGACGCCAACCGTCTTCACATTCTCGTTCGCGCCGTCTCCGATCCGGCGCCGCTCGTCCGGGCAGTGCGGCAGGCGGTGCGCGATGCGTCGGTCGGCAACACGGTCGCGAGCGTCTTCACGTACGATGAGATTACGCAGGTGGCGGGCGAGGAAATGCTCGTGGGCACTGCGCCACTCGTCCCGCTAATCGCGATCGGGATGCTGCTGACGGCCGGCGGCATCTACGGCGTTCTGGCGTTCGCCGTCACGCGGCGGTCACGCGAGTTGGCCGTTCGCGTTGCAATCGGCGCCAGTGGCAGCGATCTGATCCGGCTCATCACCGTCCAGAGCGGCCGGCTGATCGCGATCGGTGTCGCGCTCGGGATCGGCCTGACGTTCGCGCTTTCGCGCATCGTTCGCGCAAGCGGAGGGGCGGGGAGCATCTACGATCCGCGGTGGCCCGCGTTCGCGACTCCGATACTGGTGATTGTTGCGATCGGTGCGCTCGCGACACTCACGCCCGCGTGGCGCGCATCGCGGATTGATCCGGCGGAGGTTCTGCGGGAGGCATGAATCTATTGTGCCGATTGATCGAGAGACTGGAGAAGTTGGTGGAGGCGGGGGAGCCGCACTTGACAACGATTTTGGATGGCCGGATTTTCAAAATCCCTGTAACGGACGTCAAGGTCACTACTGGCGTCAATCGTGTCTATCGGCGGGTTATCGAGAGCAAACGTACGCCGCTCACCTCTGGCCGAAAATCGGCGCTCCAAGCGCCGCCCCGCGGACAGGAATGCATTCCATGTGGCGGCGTCGCCTTCCGAGCTTTGAGACACGTCAGAGCCTTCGATTGGGAGGATCACGCCTATGGCGCGGCCGCGGTGCGTCAGAATGTACGAGGCTCGCGCCTCTCGCACGCGACGCAGAATCCGTGCGGCGTGTGTTTTCAATTCCCGAACGCCCACCGAGTCTTGGCGCCGCGCTGCGCGGGTCGTAGCGCCAGAGTGGTTCCTCATGTGACCACACTACAGTCATCGAGGCGCGGACGTCACAACCGGCGCCTCGGGCCGAACGAATGGTCCCGCGCCAATCCCGAGGTCTCGAGGCAGCTCGGGCAGGCTTTCCGACGTGAGTTCCGCCGAAACTGTGCCTCCACCAAATCGCTCAATGTTCTGATCGATTTTCGACGATTTTGCCTGACGATGCCCCCAGTGGCCGCGATTTATTGGCGGTGTTGATTCGAAGACCCGCCGCCTCCATCTCCATTGTTCAGTCCGCGCGAGGCCGGTGGCGCCGTTGTGACAGACGAATCCGACCCGTCGAACATCCTCTCCCTACGCGTGCGCGTCGTGCGGCCGCTTCAGGGACGGCAGCTTCTTGATCGCCTTTCCCGATTTTTCCTCGGCGACCCGAACGTCGAAGAGGGTTTGCAGGTTGAGCCAGAACTGTGGCGTGGTGCCGAAGAAGTGGGCTAGGCGTAGCGCGGTGTCTCCCGAAATGGCGCGCTGTCCGTTCAGAATCGACGTGACGCGATTGGTCGGCACGTTCAACCGACGCGCAAGTTCCGCGGCGCTCATGCCGAGGGCCTCAAGCTCCTCGGCCAGGTGTTCCCCAGGATGGATCGGCCTACGTGTCACGGGAATGCTCCTTAGTGGTAGTCGACAATCTCAACATTCGTCGGACCGGGCGCTCGGTCGGGCCATTCAAAGCAGATGCGCCACTGGTCATTCACGCGAATGCTGTACTGGCCCTTCCGATCGCCTTTCAATGCCTCGAAACGGTTGCCGGGAAGCGCCGCGAGGTCCTGGAGGATCTGAGCCGCCTCCAGCCGATCGAGCTTCAGCCGAGCCGCCCGCTCGATTCCCGCGAACGCCTTGACGTACCTGCCGCCGGCGAAGTCAGCCGTCCGCTTGTCGCGATAGCTGACGATCATCTCTCGTCATTGTCGCACGAATTACGCGTTACGTCACGCGTAACAAGACTCCCAAATCGGCGCGTCGCATGCGCGCCCCTGTCGCAAGCGGGTGGACGGTACCAGGCTGGCTGTCGCGACGATTCGCAACTGCCTCGTCCGCGCTGCGTGAGTGGCCCGCCGCTGCTATGCAGTCTTGCGCAGAGGTCGGACCTTCGGTCTGTGCCCGCGGGTCTTTATGGCGTGCCAAAGGTCCCACTTCCCCCTGCAATGTGCGTAAACCCTTGTCAGCCTCGCAACGTGGTCGTGGTGATACGCGTCGATAGCACGCCATCAGCATCGAGCGCGGTCGCGGTGCCGCCGAGCAGTTTCAAGTTGAGCGAGCCTCCCGCGAACACCATGTCTTCCAGCGCGCGATCAATCGAGCGCTCCTGCAACACCGTCTCAGGACCGCTCTCGATCTGAAACTGGGCCGCACGACGCATCAACTCTTTGATGAAGGCAGCGCTGACACCTTGGGTACGTCGGACGATCACGTCGACAATTGGGAACGGCGCCTCCAGGTTGCGTGCGTATAGCCGCACGAGTTTCGCACGCCCACCCTCATCGGGCAGCGGAAACTCAATCGCCTGATCGATGCGGCCCGGTCGTGATGCGAGGGCCGGCTCGAGCTGGTCAGGACGGTTCGTTGTCAGAATGACCATCACGTCGGCGTCTTCACGGAGCCCATCCATCTCATTCAACAGCTTGTTGAGGAGCATCTCCTCGCCCGGACCATGCATGTGCGTTCGCTCACGCGCAATCAAATCGACATCCTCGACGATCAGCAGCGCGGGTTCGAGGAAGCGAGCGAGCCGGAAGTACTCGCTGATGAACATGACCTGCTCGGAGGTAATGAGCAGTGTCGTGTGCTCAGGCAGTTGCGACGCAAGATAGTGAATCGTGTATGTTTTGCCCGTTCCGGGCGGTCCATAGAACAAGAGCCCCTTGCGGCCCGAGAACTTCAGAGCCTTGATCCGTGCCCGCGCGGCGACGAATTGACCCACGTTGCGGTCGATGACCTCCAATGTGCGCTCCGGCAGGATCACATCCTCCCGCTTCACGGCCGGTAGTCGGTGCACCTTGATCGCACCGCCTCGACCCGTCGGATCTTGCATGCGCTCGAGCGAGATGACGCGTCCCCGATAACTCTGGCCCTTGCCAACACGGCGCTCGAGATCGGCGAACAGCTCCTGCGACAATGCCAGGCCCGATTCACCGCTGGGCACGGCGACTTCGACGTGTACGCCGCCAACCTGGCCGAAGCGCACTGACGGCGCGAGAAGAACGGCAAACGGCACTCCCTCGTTACGAGCGAGCCAGAGGCCGTTCCTCAGGCAGCGAACGGGAAGGCGCTCACCGATGTCGATCTCGTCGTGCTGCAGGGGCCCGATGTTCATCATGAACGGTCCGCCTGCGAACACCTGCGCCAGCGTCGGCGATTCGTGGAAGTTCGGGGAGAAGATCCCCATCAGTTTCACGTCGACGCGGCTGCGGAACATGTCCTCCACCGCCCTCTGGAGATCGACGCGCGAGGTGACGGGAAAATCCCGTGCGGCCGTGGCAATTTGGCCAAGCGTGATCCGACCGAAATGGCGCCGCAACGTCTTCTGCAGCGGGGACGTGCCGGTAATCGCGCGAAGGACGTAACCGATCATGCGAGCCTTTCCCTGGCAAACGGCGTGCGCGGTGGCAGAGGGCGACACTATCTGCCACGCCGCCAGCGTACATCGCAGAATCGGCGAAGTCAGTTTTGCGTAGAGCGAATGGCTGAGTTTGGGCGAAATCCCGGCGGCGCGGTGCGAAGCTGGCAGATGCGTTCACCGAGCTGTCTGAGGGCCGAGTGAAGAGCTGAGCGCGGCGGCACGCGGCCATGCTGCCCACGGTCCACAGCGCGGTCTATAGCCCAGGGTCAACACGCCGGCGAGGAGATCCGTCGGGCAATCAGCAACCGAACTGGGAGAGATGGTGGCCGAAGTGACGGCACGCCAGTCGACCCCACTGCGGACCCGATAGACGGCCGAAATGTGGATGCGGCGAC
>JBPYEE010000741.1:0-25025 GCA_051985095.1 Vicinamibacterales bacterium
GTGCTGGCAAGCGCCTACGCCGCTGCCTGAATCAGCCATGCGTAGCTGGCGCCCACGCTGACGCGAGTCGAGCCCGAGACGATGCGCTGGCGCGATACCGCGCGGTTCTGGAACGATTTCGGACAGCGAAATCCGTTCGGCATCATCCTGACCGGGGCCAACCACGAGCCGCGCGAGTGGGACACCGACGCGTTTTTCGCGACGGGAGCCGACGAGGTGACGCGGCTCATGACCGAGCTGGGCGCCCTCGCGCCCCGCCTGCCGAGACGCGCCGCGCTCGATTTCGGGTGCGGCGTCGGTCGGATCAGCCGCGCGCTCGCGGCTCATTTCGAGCGGGTCGTCGGGCTCGACGTGGCGCCGTCGATGATCGCGGCTGCCCGCCGGCTCAATCAGGCGTCCCCCCGCTGCCGGTTTTCCGTGAACCGCTCCGCCCGGCTCGGGGGCATCGCGAGCGACACCTTCGACTTCGTGTACTCCCGACTCGTGCTGCAGCACATCCCGCCCCGCAGCGTGCGGCGCTACATCGCGGAGCTCGTCCGCGTGCTCGCGCCGGGCGGGATCCTGATGTTCCAGGTACCGGAGCCACTCGGCGATGAGCCGGATGTGCAGATCCGGGCGGAGGAGGCCGCGTTCCTGGGAGGACCGATAGCCGACACACGGCTGAAGCGCAGAACCCCGCGATGGGTCATTCGCGCGTACCGCCGTGTCCGCTTCAGGCGACTGATGTGGCGGCGACGTCAGACGTTCCGGATGTACATGTTCGGCATCGCGCGGACGGAGGTGCTGCGGGTCGTCGCGACGACCGGCGCGAGCGTGGTTCGCATCGACGCAGACCGCAGCCATGGCGACCAGGGCGCGGGCTACGCGTATTGGATCACAAAGCCGACGCGGGTCTGAGCCGTCGTGCCAACGATCCGGCGCTCAGCCAGCGGTGCGGACCTCGCGGCTGAAGGCTTCGATGCTCTCCTGCACCGACTCGAACATCCGATCCGGTCCGACCCCTTCCATGGATTTGAGTCGATCGAGCGTGTCACGAATGTCTGCGATTTCGACGAACGCGACCACGATGCGCTGCTGGCGGAGCTGCCGAACGCTCGCCATCAGGGCCAGCCCGCCCGTGTAGTCGATGTCATCCATGCTGATGAGATCGAAGACAAACCACTTCACGGAATGCGGTGCCGCCGTCGTGAGGGCCTGGACTCGCGCCGAGAAGTAATCGGCGTTTGCGAAGAACAGGGGCGCGCTGAACCGATACACGATCAGGCCCGGTTGGCTTTCGACGCCAGGCGTTGCCGCGACCGGTCGGACGCGGCCGTCGTCGACGGTCAGAATGACGTCTTTGGGTCGATACTCCTGACGCAGGTGGTCCAGCACCGACAAACCGATCGCGACGAAAATGCCCTGCTCGACGCCAAGCGCCACGACGGCGCAGAGTGTGGCGATGGCGACCAGAAACGTGACCCGTCGAAATTGACAAATCTGTCGCAGCGCGTCGACGTCGATGAGACGGATGCCGATGAGCACCACGAGCGCGGCCAGCGCGGCGTGTGGAAGCTGCCGGATGATCGATGTGGCCGCAAGCAGCACGACGAGCACGATCGCAGCCGTGATGAGCTGCGCCACCTGCGTGCGGGCGCCCGCCGCCTCTCCGATGGCGGTCTTCGTCGGGCTGCCGTTGACGACGAAGGTGCTCGAGAGCCCGGCTGCAGCGTTTGACGCCGCCAGGGCGAACAGATCGCGGTTTTCGTCGAACGGCTCGCCATGTCTTTGCGCGAAGCTGCGCGCAGTGGCGGCGCTTTGCGCCACGATGACCAGAAACATGGACGCCGCCGTGGGTAGCAGACGGCGCAGGTCGGCCAAGTCCACCCCCCTCGGGATCCGAATGGCCGGCAGGCCGGCCTGCACGGGGCCGATTATCTGCACGCCGTGCCTGTCGAGATGGAACGCCCACGTCGCGGCGATCGCCAGCGCAATCGCAACGAGCGGTCCGGGCGCCGCTGGCGCGATCCGCTCGAGGATGACGATGATCGCGATCACGGACGCCGCCATCAGGAGCGTCGGGACATGGACCAGGTGCACCTGGGCGGCGATCTCGAAGAGACGGCGCAGAGACTCGTGAGCCTGGACGCCGATGCGGAGGACGTCGGGCAGTTGGCTGATGACGACCGAAACGCCCACGCCGCTCAGGAACCCGACCAGCACCGTGCGCGACAGGAAATCGGCCAGAAACCCGAGACGCAGGACCGTTGCGGCCAACAAGAAGGCGGCCGTGGTGAGCGCGGCCGCGCTGGTGAGCGTCACCCATCGAGCGGTGAAGGGATGAGCCATACTGCTCAGGGCCGCAAACAGGATGGCGGCAGTCGCAGAATCAGCACCGACGACGAGATGCCGCGAGGAGCCGAGCAGGGCGAATACCGCGAGCGGCAGAAGAATGGTGTACAGGCCGGTTACGACCGGCGTACCGGCGATCTTCGTATACCCGATGCATTCGGGGATCGCGACGGCGGCGAGCGTGAGCCCCGCGATGAAATCGGGGGCGAGCCACGCCCGCTCGTAACCTCGCAGTCCGACTGGAACCCAGTTTGACGCGCGGTGCGCGTCCGGCGGGATGATGGCGGATCGGTTGCTCAATACGGCGATGTGCTAAGGGGTTGATGGCGTCAACGCAGGTCGCGATGTCATTGGTCGAGCCGGCCACATTGTATGGCAATGCGCGAGCAATCGATCCGGGAATGAGGTCCGCCGACGCCCACCCGGAACAGCAGCCGATGAGCCGTGTTGGCGGCTGATCGATCGCCTGTGGTCGATCGAGACTCGCGTGCGTCGGGTCTTCGGCCGACAGCCATGATCGAGCGGGCGTCGACGGGACACTGTCGCGATTCCGCGTCAAGCGCGACTCGGTCGCTGGATCGATGGGTCGACCGAGCGCAACGGCTCCGCCGATTGGCGGACGCGCGCGTCGCCGAGCATCGTGCTGGTCCACGGTTGTGTTTGAATGTTTCTTCGAACGACACAGCGTTTCTGCTGCGCAGCGAAACCACTTGGCAGAGACAGAATTAGCGGCGGATGTCCGCCGAGCAACCCGGACCGTCAAGCAGTTCCCATGCCGTGACGCCCAACGGCGCGGCTGTGCGGACTGCGGATAGACTAACCCTTCAGTCGCCCAAAGCAGTTCATTTCCAACGAATCACGCCAGGGCCGCTGCATGAGGGTTTTCGCCGATCACCACGCCGCCGATCTGACGCACGTTTCCCGGCGACAGCGAAATGACGATTCGCAGGCGGTCGTTCGACTGGTCTCGCACGCCTCTTGGCGGTCCAGGCCCCTGGTTCCGCACCCCGCGGACAAACGCGGGGCTCATCCTCACTGCGCGGCAGCCGATGTTCGTCCGGTCGGGCGAACAATGGATGAATCTCTACAACGGTTGGTAGGCACAGTTCTTGTACGCGAAGCACCCGCACGCGCTCGGGATCCGGCGGAGGAGACGCAGCGGGAGTGTCGGCGAGCGCCAACGCTCCCTCCTGCGGGCACTGGCGGCGCGAACGACGGACGCGCGGACGTCTGGCGAAGCCTGCGTGCTGGCCGGGCAAGCGCTCGCGACCAACCGTGACGATATGCCGCTTGCGCTGATCTACCTGCGGGACGACGATGCGCGAGCGACCACGCTCGCCGGATGCTCTGGTCTCACGGCAGGCGAGCCGGCCGCACTGGAACGGATCGGTGCTGAACGTCCATCGATCTGGTCGGCCGCCGTCACCAACGCGCAGACGTACGCAGCCGAACGACGGCGGGCAGAGGCACTCGCGAGCTTCGATCGTGCGAAGACCGGGTGCTTCAGCAGCGTGAGGGACGACTTTCGGGCGCCTCTCGCGTTGATGCCCGGAGCGCTCGAAGACGAACGCCACACGCGGTCACGTCTCAGAGCGCGTGACGATCGCTGCTCGCAATGCACAGAGGTTGCTGAAGCTGGCGGCTGGTCCCGCCGCTGAACGGATCCCGAACAGGCTCCTGTTGCCACAGATGTCCTCCACGCCCCCTCGAGTGCTCGTTGCGGATGCTGATGAAGAGGCCCATCGGCGGTACGCAGAGGCGTTGCAGGCGGTTGACTGCGTCATCGTGGAAGCGTTCGAGGGGCGCGACGCGCTGACCAAAGCCCTGGTCCTGCCGCCCGCCCTGGTGATTACCGAACTTCGGTTACCGATTGTCGACGGATACGCCCTCTGCGAAATCATCAGGCAGGACCGAACAACGACAGAGGTACCCATCCTGGTCGTGACGGCGGACGCGCGTCCGGCCTCAATCGATCGCGCAAGGCGCGCCGGCGTGAATGCCATTCTGATCAAACCGATTGACCCGTTGATCCTGGGCGTCGAAGCGCGGCGCCTGATCGCGGCCCACACGCCGTCTGAACGCGTGGTGACTGCAGATGACCGCGCATCGTCTGAACCTGAATGGACCGCCGCGCTGCCGGCGACGAGCAAAAAGCAACACATGTTGTCGCGCGTGCACCGGCGGTTCGCGACGACGAGCCCGCCGACCGAGCCGCCCAAGGTGAACTGCCCGTTGTGCGATCAGCCTCTGAAGTACGAGCGCAGTCACGTGGGCGGAGTCAACAAGCACGCCGCCGAGCAATGGGACGTATTCGTGTGCCCGACCGGCTGCGGCCGTTTTGAATACCGGCAGCGGACCCGCAAGGTTCGTCGGATCCCGTAACGGAAGCTGGTGCAAGCGCCGCCGACTCGACTCGCCTTATTCAGGTCGCCGCCGGCGAGGAAGGGTCGTTGCCGTCCGATTCCCGCGAAGGAGAGTCGCGCGTGTTGTCGATGACCATGAATGTTCGCCGATACATTGCGAAGTCTGCCGGCTCCCCGCTTTGAAGCGGGTGGCGTTGCAGAGGATGGCGAGGGAGGTGATCACAGCCGCCCAGTGCGCACCGCCGCCCGATGTCGTCCCGCGAGGCGCGTCAGCGAGCGTCGAGAAAGGCGGCCTTCCCCCCAGGGCTTGATCGCCATCGATCGCGGAGCGTCGCGGCGGCGATGTCGCCGGTCCGCCAGGAGTTTTTTGAACCTCAACAATCGGGGCGCATCAAAGACCTCCAGCGCCGCCCTGATTCCCTGCCACGGCCACGTGTGCTCAACGTCCAGTCGTGCTCCGGCCGACGATGACCCGACCACGGCGAACCTCGAACGCGAACGTCGAGGGCCTCGAGACGCGAGCCCGAATGCTCCGGCCGGAGGCGCCCGGACCCAGCTTTTGAGCTCGGGCCGGACCGCATCGATGAGGTTCAAAACGCGGTCAACAACTCATGCATGGGTGTGACGCGAATTGCGTCAGATCGTGGAAATCTGGAAACACGATCAGGGCGCTCGAGCTTGCGGGATGGACGGCATCTGCTGGGCTCAACGACGTGTGTGACCACCGGGCCGAAGGGTACAGTTCTTTCTTCATTCTTCGCCGCGCGACTCGACGCTCGTGCAACGGGTGCGCTTCAGGAGACAAGATGCCCGGTCCCATGCCACATCCATCTGACGGGACCGTCCACCTGGTATGGCTCAATACCGGCCTCAGGTGCGACGGCGATTCGGGGTCCCTGACGACCGCCACCCTTCCGGGCGTCGAGGACTTTGTCATGGGTCCGATCCCAGGTCTGCCAAAGGCCGTGCCGCACTGGCCGCCGCTGGTCCACGGCCTCGGCTTCGAGCCGGTGCCGTTGGATCTCAAGGCGTCCTGCCAGGTGCCTGCCCACGTCCGGCGTTCGGCCACTGACCGGTTCCTTCCCGGCGGCGCATGGGTCAGGCTGCAGACTGACACGATCGAGCGGCTGCAGGGCTTCCGCGCCGGTTATGCCCTCGAGACCTGGGACGAGGTGATCGATCGGCGCCTCGAACCCGCAACCGGGGGTGCCATATGAGCTTTGCTCCAGCCCAGCGCGTGGCGGATGCGATCCTGTCCGAAGGCTATATGCTCCACCCCTATCGCACCTCTGCCGCGAAAAACCAGCTTCGCTGGCAGTTCGGTGTCATCGCGCCCGAGGCGCCAGGCGGCGACGGCGAACCCTCCTTTTCGCAAACCGAGTGCTTGATCGAACGGGGCGAGCGGAGTCCCCGATTGTGGGTCCGCGTGAGGGGCCTTCGTCCCCGGCCGGTCGCGACGGCCGAGAAGGGTACCGACCGGCCGTGGCTCGAGGGTCTGCCGACCGCCGTCGACGCGGTGATGGCGATGCCGCTCGACCCGGTTCCGCTCGAGCGCACCGTGGCGCTGCCCGGGGCCGGCATCGACGCTGAGCTCGTTGTGCGCACCACGTCGGTCGACCGATTCATCAAGCTGCAGCTCGTGCTCCACAACCGCGAGCCGTGGCGGGCGGAATTCGCGTCCGACCGAGACGCGATGCTCGAACGCTCACTCGTGGGCGCGCACCTCGTGATCGCAGTGGCCTGCGGCTCGTTCATCTCGCTGCTCGAACCGCTGCCGGATGCGGCGGCTGCCGTCGACGGATGCCAGAACCGGCACACCTGGCCGGTGCTCGTGGGCGATCGGTCGCAGCGCACGCTGATGCTGTCTTCACCGATCGTGCTCTACGACTACCCATCGGTCGCGAAGGACGCTCCCACCGATCTCGGCGACGCCGCTGAAATCGACAAGGTCCCGTCACTACGCATCCTGACGATGACGGACGAGGAGAAGCGCGCGGCCGGCGCCACCGATCCACGCGCGCGGGCGATTCTCGATCGCGTCGAGGAGCTGAGCCCCAACGCGCTGGCTGCGGTTCACGAAGCGGTGCGAAGCGCCGACTTGTTCAACCCCGCCGGCCCGCCGTCACCTGACGACGCGACCGTGCTCGTGGCGGGTCGGCGAATCGCGAAAGGCTCGCGTGTGCGGCTGCGCCCGAATCGCCGAGCCGACGCAATGGACATGCTCCTGAGGGATCAGCCCGCAACCGTCGCCGGCGTCTGCCGCGACGTGGACGAGCGCGTGTACGTGGCTGTGACCGTCGACATCGATCCCGTCGCGCCACAGCACAAATGGTTTGGACGGCTTTTCTATTTCGATCCGACAGAGATCGAACCGATTGAAATCGAATAGGAGCGCGTCTGAACAAGTGGCGAACGGTCGTTCTCCGCGCTCATCGTCCTCGTCCGGCTGAAGCCCAGTCGAGCGGCGGATGCCGCAACGGCCATCTTCCGTAGGAATCAGCCGCAGGTGCGTGCGGCCGCCGTGCCCTCGAGGTTTCCTCCTGCGTTCCGGTCGGAGTTCTTGAGGGACCCATTCGCCCTCATCGGTATCGCCGCGGCCGCGAGTTGGGTTCGGGCGTGGCGTGCGTCACGGATTGATCCGGCGACGGTGCTGCGGGGCGACTGAGGGCCCGGGCTAGGATCGGACAGACAGCACGGCGATGGCGAGAATGGCGGCCATTAAAACAATGGTGACGCCGAGCACCATGGCGACAACCGGAGGCAGGCTGCTGGCGCGCGTGATCACCACGCTCGCGCCCAGGCCAAGTGCGACCGCGACCAGGACCCCGAACAAAATGCTGGCCATATGACGAACCGCAATCAACGAACCCCTATCCCATTGGAGTGATCGTCAGATTCGCGAAGTCCCCGCCGGAGTTGTTGCCAACCCACAGACCGACCAGGCCGCGTTTGTGGTCGCCCAAGAGGCCGACTGCCAGGCAGGGAGCGGCCGCTTCGTTCACGAGCACGGCAACCGTGCCGGTTGACACCTCGACGCGCGCCCGGAACCATTGATTCGGGTCGGGCACCGGGTTCACCGCCCGTTCGTACTCGCCAGGATGCTCGCTGCGGAGTTTGTCCCAGCCGTAGAGCGGCCGCGAATGGTATTGGACGCTGTGGCTGCGGCCGACCAGGTCCGCCGATCGGAAGTTGAACGGGCGAAAGTAGATGGCGTCGTAGCCCGCACTGCCGTCGCCGTGAAACGCGACGCCGACGAAGCTGCGTTGAGCGACATCCTTGCCACGAATGTCGATCTCGACCGTGCCGTTCGCGAACTCGATGCCGGGCAGAAACGCCACTCCCTCACCCTCGCCTTCGCTGAGGCGCACACCGCGGCGCGGGCCGTCGAGCAGCGGACTGGCGGTGCGGTTGATCAGCCTGAACGTTCGCCGCTCGGCGAGGGCTGCGAGATCGGGATTGCCGACTCTGGTCTGGCCGCGCACGCGATCAGGCAACGAGAGGCCGACGACGCCGACCAACGTCGAGGTCACGAACGCACGTCTGTGAATCTGACCTGCTCGAGACGTATGGATTGCCATCATCGGGAGGCGCATCGAACGGTTCACGATAGCACCTCTGTTCCCCGGACAGTCGCCGATGTCAATGGACGTGCTGGAGCGGTCACACGCCGCCCCAACCTACTGCTTGGCATTCACCGAGAGGTAGTCGGTGACGAACCTGTCCACCAGATCGCGAACGGCCGCGCGAACGGTGTCACCAAATTCGCTCGACGAGATGAACCCCATGCTGGCGACATCCCAAGTGGACGCTGAAGCTGATTCGTTGCTGAGCAGGATCACCAGTTGAAACAGGTTGACGTGAATGGAGTAGACCATCACTGGCGTCGTCGACATCTTCACCGCACCGACGTTGACGTACAACGTCGGAATGCCGGCCGCGTTCCCCGCGACGGTGATGCCATTCTGCCGAAGTCGAAGCTCCGCATCTGCCTGCAGTTGGTCGGTCTTCAACAAGCGTTCCGCATCGGGCGCAAGAGGCTCGACCGCAACGTGAACCGTGGTGATTCCCTTCAACGTCTTCGCAGAGGGACTTTGGGCTGACGCTGGAACGACGGAGCCGACACACAGGAAGACTCCGAGAAATGCGAGGCAGTACTGTCGCATGGCCCGGATTATCGTTGGTTTCAAACCCTCTTCACGGCAAAAACCCGCAGATTCGGAACGCCTCGGGATCCTGCATGCCCGCCGCTGAAGCCACAACGCACGAGAGGAGCGTGCATCGTCTGTGGTTGGCCGAACCTGGCGTACACGACCCCGAGCTGTCTCAGCCATGCTGCGCTGGACCGAAGCCTGGCCGTTGTCGCCGTGCTTGAACGAGGCCGCGACGGCGGTCACGAGACCGGCGGCACCAGCGGCGATCGAGCGTCCCGGTCCGACAGCTGATCGCGTCGACGGCTCTACCTGGCTGAATGCGGCACGTGCAAAGACATCAAGACGAGCGTGCCGTCGATGCCCGTGAACCAGTGCGGCGTGTTCTCGGGCACCATGACGAAGTCGCCCTTCGCCACCCGCCTCGGTGTGCCTCCGTCGACGCCCGTGCCGCTCAGATTGTCGGCGTTCGTTCGCCGTTCGTCCTTCAGCTTGCCGCCTGTCACGAGCGTGCCCGTCCCATCAATCACGTAGAACAGCTCCGCATCCTTCTCGTGGACCGAGGCGGGCGCGTTCACGCCGGCGACGCGGTATTCCAGATTCGCACCGTACGGCGCGAGCGTCAGGAGCGGCTGGACGAAATTCGGCTGGTCCGGCTTCCGTTCGGCCTTCGCTTTGGCGATCATCGCGGTTACGTCCGGGGCCGACGTGAACAGCTTCATCGGCGATGGAGTCGGCGCCTGTGCGCCGACCACGCGGGTGACAAGGGAGCCGAGCACGAACGAGATGGCCGCCACGGCGACTGCTATGCGCTGCATGAAATCCTCCGCGGCAGAGTCTACCCCGACCCCGGTGACCTTTAGAACGCCATCTGAAGAGTGCGTATAGCGAGCCCGGGACCGCCTCGGCGCAGCTCGTCCCGAGAGATCCGGGATCAACCAGCCAAATCGTCGAACGGGCCCTTCACCGCGATACAGCACTCGGACGCCATCGATCGCCTCGCTACCCCGGACGTATTCGATCCGCGAAAAGCGCCGATTCCACCGTTCGGGCCGTTCCGGCGACTCTGTGTGAAACCAGAGCGTGTCAAGGGAGGCTCGAACGTGAATCTCGAACGAGATACTCATGATCGAGACTCACCGGCGGAGGTCGCGCGTTTCATCGTCGCGGCGGAGTCACGACGGAAGCGGGCCTGAAGAGCGCGCACGAAGGGTTGACCGATCCGCGCGATCACCGCTTGCGGCCAGGAGATCGCGCGAATTCGGTACATCACCGTGCCAGTCCTCGGATCGACGAACACCTCGAAGAGCTCTTCGCCGCGTTCGGCGTGATTCGTAAGCGTTCCGTACGCGAAGCCGAAATGACTCTCGGCTTCTGACCCGCCAACGCAGTACACGACTCGACAGCCGTTCAACGACCAGAAGCCAAAATGTCGAATCAACAGTGCGACAACGGTTCCAGCCTCGATCGGTGCGTCGCGCGGAAACGCCTCGACCCACCCGATATCGAACTGTTTCCACGCCGCCAGCGCGGCGCGCGCCCTCGAGAAGTCGTCGTCGCCGCGACCAATCGCGACGACTTCTTCGTCGAGCTGACCATCGGCCGACTCCTCACGAGCCATCCCCACCGGAGCATACGACAGCGGCAAATCGCGAGAGTCGGTGAGGAAGCGGTCGATGGCAGATGCCGGTGGACGTCGCGCCCAAAACATGGCTGGTTCTCAGACCGCGGGACTGCCAAACAATCCTTCGCGTATCAGTCCATCCATCGTGACGACGAACCGCCGGACGGGCGGCAGCCGAAGCGTGAGCGCGGCGGACGGCAGCATGTGCCGGGTTAAGGCGACAAGCATCACCGTCGCGCGCTGCTTCGGGGTTTTGTCGAGAAGCCACCACAGGAGGACCGCCAGGTGCACGAGATACAGAGTCCGGCCGAGTGCCTCAGCCAGGGAAGACGTCGGCGCATCGGTCGATCCCGTAACCGCTTCCTCGAACACGCGCTGCACACGCTCGCGGGAGAAGGCGGTTCGGGTGGCGAACACCCCGTCGTCGGGGTCTCCGATGAGGACGGGAATCAGCGCACGGAGCGTGACCCGGTGCGATTGCAGAACGTCGAGGCTCGTTTCGAGCGCGAACATGAAACGATCGCGCCATGTGCCGGCCTGCATGCCCGCAGCTCGCGTGGCGTACTCGGCTGAGAGCTCCTCGTAAAGCGCGATGATGATCGCCTGCTTGCCCGGGAAGTACCGATAGAGCAGGCCGACGCTGACGGCCGCTTCTCGCGCGATGTCGCGCAGGGTGGTCGCCTCGTATCCGCGTCGCGAGATCAGTCGAATGGCCGTGGTGTACAGGTGTTCCCTGGCGGCCGCGCCCTGAGCCGTCTGACCCGGAGGACGGCCCCTCTTCCTGGGCTTGACATTTTGAGTGAACATGTTCACTAATATTAATGATGGTGGGTCCGCGAATGCAAGGAGCGCTTGACGTCGGCGGCGAGCACCTGGTCCTCTATGACGGGGTGTGCGGGCTCTGCAACCGCCTGCTGCAGTTCCTCGTCGGTCACGACCATCGGGCACTCTTCCGGTTCGCTTCACTGCAGAGTCCGACGGGCCAGGCGATGGTCGAGCGTTTTGGCGGTCATCCCGGCGATCTGCACTCGTTTTACGTCCTGGCGAACTTCAAGGGCTCGCGCACGAAGTCGTTCACGAAGAGCCGAGCGGCGCTTTTTGTCGCAAGAGAACTGGGGTGGCCGTGGAAGGCATGCTGTGTCGCGGGCGTATTACCGACCGCGGTGCTGGATTCCGTCTACGACCTCGTCGCCAGAAACCGGTACCGGCTCTTCGGTCGGAACCAGTCGTGTGGTGTGCCCGCGCCGCACGCCGGGACGCGCTTCATCGAGTGACGGGGCGGAGTCGACTACCGACCGTTATTCCGCCTGGAGGATGAGGCAGCTCGGATCCACGGCCGCGTCGTCCGCGATCGCGCTTGTCGCGTTTCGCCGCGGCGATGCGCGAAGTCGTGCGTCGCAACGATCGTGGTCGAAGTCAGGCTGCAATCGCCGCGCGAAGCGGGTCAGCGGTCATGTTTGAGAAGTGACGCGCGCGTCATCAGCTCGCGCACGACGATCCCTTCGGCGAATGGCACACCGGTCAGCGCGCCGAACTGCGCGTCACGACTTTCGACGAGCGTGCGGAACGTCGGCGCCGTGAGACGCGTCGAAACGGCGCCGGGCGCACTCGTCGTGAACTGGCTGCGATAGCAATCGAGCGCCGCCCGCTTGCGATGGTAGTGCGCCGACACGTCGATGACGAACGACGGCGCGACCGAGTCGTTGATGAAGTAATAGCAGGTCCAGTCGGGCCGCCAGGGATCGTGCTCCGTTTCGTATCGGCGCAGGCCGCTCGTGAATGCGGCCGCACTCAGCACCTCGCTCGCACGGACGTGATCCGGGTGGCGATCCTGCCAGTACGGAATCGCGATGGTGCGCGGACGATGGCGCCGGATCGTCTCGACGGCCGATCGAATCAGTGGCGGCGTCGCCGTGATGTTGCCGTCGGGCCAACCGAGGTTCTCCCTGAACATCGCGCCGAGGAGCCGGCTCGCCTCCGCGGCTTCGGCCTGCCGTTCCGTCTCCGTTCCATTCGACGAGAGCTCGCCGCGCGTCAAATCGACGAGGCCGACCGCGTGCCCTTCGGCGGCGTGCCGCGCGACGGTGGCGCCGAGGCCGATCTCGATGTCGTCGGGGTGTGGCCCGAATACAAGGAGGTCGACTGACATCCCACGACTCTACCGCTAACGAACTCGGCGCAACCAATCGCTCCTGTCGCCGGCAACCCTTCATCGACACAACTGCCCAGCTTGCTGGGCGCGTCCGTTCCGGGTCGTTCGAAATGTCCCGGCGCGAGGCGTGGTCATGCCGTGGCCTCGTCAGCCGGCCTGCTTTCGACTCATACGGCCACCGGCGCATCGATAGTTCGGACCGCCCTGCCCGCCACCATGGTATGAGACGAGCAGAATCCGCGAGTATCCCGTGAATGCCTGCAGCGGCATCCCCGCCGGCGCAAAGAGGTCCTTCCGAATGGGTACGAAGCGCCGCGGCGGGATCGGCGACGACATGCCGAATCCGGCAAAGATCCGCGCGTGGTCTTCGTCGAGGAATTCGTAGGTCGCATGCTCCTCGAGCTGACCGTCTACGACTCTCACGTCGACGCGAATCTGATTCGAGCGATATGTGCCGGCATAGGGGATGAGATCGCTGATCGGGGACGTGTGCGACACGACGTCCGCAACCTCCACCGCGAGGTGCTGACGAAGGAGCCAAAGCAGAATCTGGTCGTGCAGCGCTATCGCCTGCGGATTGTTGCCAAACGCCGCAAACGCCAGATCGTATTCGGGAACGACCGCCATCACGGCGACTCCGCCAGGCGACGCTCCTGAAAGAGAGAGGATGGTCGTCCTGCCGAATGGCATGAGCAACCATCCAAGCCCGATCGGAGGGGCGTTCGGTGTTCCCATGTCATGCGACACAGACTGCATCCGCGCGGTGGACTCACGCGACAGAACTCGTGTCCCGGATGGCGATACCCCATTGGCCAGGTGCGTGCGGGCGAAGGCCAGCAGATCGCGGATTGTTCCAATCGGTGTGCTGCCGGCGGAAGCCCAGGAGTCCGGTAGCTTGAACATGTCAGTACGGCGGACCCCGTTCGCAGCCGGATCGGGGAAGTGCCCGACGGCGGTGCTCCTGAGGATCGCCTCCTCTGCAGAGGTGCACGAGCCAGTCATGCCAACAGGCCCGTAGATCTCGCGCCGGAGCAGATCGTGGTAATCGCGGCCTGTCACCACCTCGAGGAGGCGGCCCGCCACGAGCATTCCGCCGTTCGAGTAGCTGACGTATTCGCCGGGCGAAAAGAGACTGCCGCAGTGGAGCCCGAGTCGTTCGAGGAACACCCTCAGGGCGCCTCGACCGCTGGCGTCGGGGCAGAACAAATCCGCATCGATCCCACTGCTGTGTCCGAGAAGGTGCCGCACCCGGATCTCCTCGGCCGCTGCCGGCGCCGTCAGCGTGAACTCCGGCAGGTACCGGGTCACGCGATCATCGAGATCGACGACACCACGCTCGACCTGCTGCAGCACGAGGGTGGTGGTCAACACCTTGGTGATCGACCCGAAGAGAAATCCGGTGTCCTCGTGCATGGGTGCCTGAGTGACGGCGTTCGCCACCCCATGGGCCACGACGGTCTCGTCGCCCTCGTGGTAGATGCCCGCCAGGTACCCCGGGATCCGGTTCGACCCGCAGAAGGCCGCCACCTGCTGGCGGATGTCCGCGGCGACGGCGGTTAGCCCGGGGTGTCCACCGGCCGTAGCGACCACGGGTGCGCCGCGCGCCGGGTGTGGCCGACCGGCTTCCGGCCTGTCGACAGGGGGCACACTCATCCCGCTGTCATGAGGCTCGCCCGGTGGCGTGGGGTTGGTAGGCGCCATGTGATCCTCCGTTCTCCGCGCGTCGCGGCAGGCGACTTGCACTTTGTTCAAATACACCATACCCTCGACTTGAACATAGTGCAAGTGCTGTTCTCTTGAACACTGTTCAAGCGCGCGGTATCGTGGGGCGCATGCCGCGCGACACCCTGACCCGCGAGCAGATCGTCCAGGCTGCGATCGACCTGATGGACACCGATGGGCTGGAAGGCTTGAACATGCGATCGCTCGGCGCACGGCTGGATTCCGCCGCGACGGCTGTTTACTGGCACGTCGGCAGCAAGGAAAACCTGATCTCGCTCGCCAGCGACAAGGCCTGGAACGAGATCGCCCTGCCCGATCTGACCAGGATCGACTGGCGGACGGCGGCCACGTCGACAGCCACCGCGCTGCACGCGATGCTGACGCGTCACCCGTGGCTGGTCCAGGCGTTCGGCGCTTACGTGACGTACGGCCCCGGCAAGGCCCGCTACGACGACTGCACCCTCGGCATCTATGAGGCGGCAGGATTCAGCGCGGCTCAGGCCGACCAGGCGGCGGCCGCCGTGTTCACCTACGTGCTCGGCAATGCCCTCGGCCCGGCCGCCGCGTCGTCGCTCACGAGGAAGCTCGCTCGCGACGGGGGTAACGCACGTGAGAGGATGCGCCGACGCATGGCGAAAGCCACCCAGGTTGCGACGACGTTCCCACGGTTACGCGCCCGTCTCGGCACAGCCGCGGCGTCCTACGCTGCGCCGCCAGACAACAGCTTCGAGTTCGGACTCCGCGCGATCCTCGATGGCGTCGCAGCTCAGCTCGTCGCTCACCGCAAACACGCCACGCCACCCAGCCCAGGAACGCCCAACTCACCGCGTTCGAGGCTGCAACCCAGACGAAGGTAGCGTCGGCCGCGACCGTGAGGCCATGCGGCTTCGGGAAAGCGCTCCTGCGCCGCGACACGTTCAGCTTGCCACTGACAGCCCCGCCTCGGATCGCTGAATTGGCGTGCGCACGATCGGGATATCTTCGGTCTCGACCACTGCATCGACGCTGCCCGTGAACCTCCGGCCGTGTCTCCAAATCAGAACGCGAACCTCTGTGTGTTGAACGGCTCCGTACGGGCTGCACGATGGCAGGCGCGTCCGACGGAAGAAGCGGTCTATGCTCGGCGGGGCGTGGTGTCGCACGCCAGAAATGACCAACGACGAGTTCGCGCGGCGGTACTCAAGGGTGGGTGGCGGCGCACACCGCATCAACCGCCTCTCATTGCGGAAGACCGGGGACGTTCCGCTCCGGCGAGCGCTTGCGGCAGGCTGCGCAGTCCGCAGTCCTGGCGCGATATGCCGATCGCGCTGCTGGTAGTGCGACGGCAGAAAGCTCCGATTCAGCCGTTTACGAATACGTTCCCTCTCGTGGTCCGCGGCCATTCCTGGTGATCTGTCGGATCGCGCCGAGATGGTAGGCAAGGTGAGCGATGCTCGCGATCATCCCCGTGAGTTCCACGTCGCCGACGTCGCGCGGTGAGCTCAGCGCCCTCAGCCAGCGATGTGCTTCGTCACGCAGGCCGTTTCGGATCGATTCCCACGTGGGTGTGTCGACGTCGACCGTCTTCCAGGCCTCGTCCCACTTCGCCTCGGCAAACGGATCGCCGCCCTCAGCCGCCCATCGATTCATCAGCGAGAGCCCGAATCGCAGGTGCTGTGCGTGCGCGGCAATCGTCGCGCCGTCGTTGACGGAGTGGGACGCCTCCGCCGCTGAGAGCTTGTCGAGCGACCGCAGCAGCCCTGCATCGCCGGAATTGAGAATGAATGCGCTGGCCTGGCCACTCGTGCCGTCGACGAGTTCGGCAAACAGGCGTGTGAGGACCGGAGCCACTTCCGTCATGTGCATGAGCCGGGATACGGTCGCTGGAGCCACGGAGGCCAACAAGCCTTGCGGGTGCGGAGCGCGCATTCGATTCGCTCACGCTCACGCGGAATCTCATGCTCGCCACGTCGCCGCGGTGCGACGAAAGGCGCCGCCTCGAGACGGCGCCTTCCGCCCTGCGTTGACATGCGCTATTCGCGTCGCCCCTCGTGCGGCAGCGGTGGAGCCGTCGTTGCTTCGACGTGGCCATGTCCGGCCGCGTCGGCCACGACTTCGAACGCGTAGGCCATTCCCACGAGCTTGTCGTCATCCCAGGCGCGACCCATCAGCTGAACGTTGATGGGCTGGCCGCGATCGTCATAGCCGACGGGGAACACGACAGTCGGAATGCCGTTCGCCGCGCTCGGTGTATCACGGCGCCCAAAACTGGACTTGCTCCCGCCGCCGTCGTTCACGCTGATGTCGCTCAACAGTCCGGGATAGACGACCGCGTCAACAGGCTTCCCGTCGGCGGTCGCAGTGTCCATCCACTGTCCGGCCGTCTTCTGCCGTCCCCGGCGATATTCCCGCCACGCCTGGACGTCGGCGCTCATCAACGGTGGTGACGGCGGTGTCAGGCAGGCACTGGGATCGGCGCGCACGTATTCCACTTTCCTCTGCGAGCACTGGACGTCCACGTCGGAAAAGATCTGGAAGCCTTGGGTGTGCAGCTCGGGATGGGTCTCGATATAGCGCCTCCATCCCTCGGCACGGATGTCGGTCGGCGGCGATGCCGGCGCCGGCGGCGTGTCAGGAGCCCCCATTTGAACGATTGTCGCCCCGGCAGCCTTCAGGTACAGCAATGCCCGCTGCTGCTCGATTTGGACCGTGTTCGTGGTGCCAAATGGATCGACCCACCTCGAGGCGATGAAGCCGATGCGCTTGCCGTTGAGCGCATTTGGATCCAATACCGAACGCCAGTCGGCTGGGACGTGACGCCCGGGCGCCGAGGTTTCCGGATCGGCGGGATCCGTGGCGACGACCACGTTCAGAATGTCGGCCAGGTCGGAAACGGAGCGCGCCATGGCGCCGCCGAAGTCGGTGAGGTAGACGAGCGGCATCACGCCGGTGCCACTCTCGAGCCCGTCAGTGCCGCGCAGCGTCACGAGGCTGGCAGCGCTCGAAGGACCATACAGTGAGTCGCCGGTCTGCGATCCCATCGCACCCGCGGCGAGGTTCGCGGCCAGTGCGCTGCCCGATCCCCCGCTCGAGGCGATTGTCGACTTCGACGGGTTGAACACGTTCCACACCTGCCCGTAGGCGTCGTTGGAGTAGTTACCGTAGGTCGCGTACTCCTCGAGCGCGGTCTTGCCGATGATGACTGCGCCAGCTGCCCGCAGCAGCGCGACCTGAAATGCATCATGTGCCGGACGGAATCCCTGGAACGTCAAGCTGCCGTTGGTGGTCGGCATGTCGAACGTGTCGTACAGGTTCTTGACCGCGATCGGGATTCCCAAGAGCGGCCCGTGTGCGCCATGGCTGCGAGCCTCATCGGCAGCCCTGGCCTGGTCTATCGCGTTGTCGGCCACGATTTCGAACGCATGAAACCCGACCTGACCTTTGTCGTAAAACCTGATCCGATCGAGATACGCGCGCGTGATCTCCGCCGACGTGGTGACGCCGGCCTGCATATCGGCGCGCAGCTGCTGGATGGTTTTCCCCACCACGTTGTACTCGACGCTTGTCGTCGGCTTCGGGTGCTTCGGCACGGGCGGTTGTGGCACGGTGAGGACGTCACCGCCCTGATCGTCGTTGCCGTTTTGGCCATCTTCGTTGGAATCACTCGTTCGGCAAAGCGCGTAGTCGAAGCCGTGCGCCGTCAAAGCGGCGACGCTGAAGTTGCTGATCGAGCAGACCTCTGGCACCGTCAAATCGCCAATCTCGGGCGCATGCGCCAGCGCCGTCGCGGCCGTCTCGACCAGGGCGCGTTCGGCGTCCGAGGTGGCGGCCGTCACCATGCGGCCGAGCACGACGAAGTGCAGCAGCGATCGACTTTGACCGGGCCTGAGAGTGATCGTGTTGACGTAGGCCTGAAAGTTCCCACGGTGGCCCAGGTACGACAGCGGGTTGTGAAAAGCGTCGTCCAACCAGTCGCCCGCAAACGTCATTGCGCCGGCAAACGGGGCACCGACCGAGGTCGGCGTACCGATCACGGTCACCTGCGGGCCGCCCACCGGCGTTGTGCCGTTCAGCGGCGTCGCGGTCTCGACCCAGGCATCCTCGGGCGTGACAACGGCGTTCCCGCTTGACGTGTTGACGATCGAACTCGCGTTGAACTTCGAGCTGAGCAAGGGGTTGTTCGGATCGCTCAGCGGATCTCCGATTCCTGATTGGCCGCCGAAGGCGACATTTATTGTGAGCGGCGAGTCGGAGGTGTTCGTGAACGTATCAACCCAACGGCCCCAGTTCGCGCTGCTGTTGATATAGACGGCGCGAGAGATTTTGACGCCGCCAAGGTCAATCGAACGGGTCGATGTAAAGCGATTGACACCGTTGAAGACCAGCCCGAAGCCGCGCAGAATCTCGCCGTTCAGACGCGGGGCCGGCGTCGCCTGCACGAGCACCTTTACACCGCCAAAACCGTTGAGGGTGGTGCTGTACGGTGGCGTCACGCACGAGGTAAACAGGCAGTCTCCCGGTCCCGTCTGCGTGGCGCGAATACTGCCGGTGTCGACGTTCGGCGACGCCGAATCCTGAATGCCCCACCAGGTGCCGTTCGCGTCGGTCACGTAGTTGAACGCGACCACGGATCGGCCGCTTGCCGCGGCGGCAAGCAAGAGAACCAGCAAAACCTGAATGTTGCGAATGGGATCTCGCGTGGCTCCAGGTCTCATCATACGGCCCTCCTTGCGGACACGAAGTGCACTACCGAATCGCGGCTGCATGCTACACCCACCGTTCCGTGCGCGAGCCACATTCTTGTTCTCAATCGCGGGGAATTCCGTCGCATTGGGCCAGGCCTGAATTCGTGCCGCGCCTGCGATCAAGATCAGGGCCGTTGTCGACGGATCTCGTCGATTTTTGCGCGCAAATCTTCTTAGCCCTGCGGCAGCCATTTGAGGGGAGGCCGTCATCATCCTTGCGCGGGCCGTTGCCGACTGATGATGCAGCGGGGCTCGGACGCTACCCGCAGTACCCTCTGGACGCGAATCAACGGCAGACCGAGGCGGGATCGCCACAGAGTGCGACCTGCTCTCGCGACCTCAGCGTGGGGTTCCTTCGGCCGAATCGCTCTCCGACACCCGTCATCGCTCAGCGCGGAACCACAAAATCGCTGGGGAACACCGGAATCCTCGTGACCCCTCCCCGAATCGTTTATGGTGGTGGCACGCAATTACCCTTCGGACATCACACCCTGTCTTGCTCCTTACACCAAACTGAGGCCGCAGCGTCCGGCAGCTGGACGATGAATGCGTCGGGACTGCGGTCTCCCGACCGCGGCACGCAGTGCTCTCTTTCTGGACACGAAACCTTTTATGTCATATGCCGTAGTGCCCACCATCGTGGTCGCCATGGTCATCGTCAGCCAGGCTGGCAATGCAACCGCAAACGACGGTTCGTCGTCTCCAATTTCTACGGACCGTCCAGCCATTACGGATTCGAGCGTGGTTGTGCCATCTGGAAGTTTTCAGGCCGAAAATGGACTCTCTGACGTTTCAACTGATGGGCGGCGCACCTTCGACGGTCCGGAGACGTTGCTGCGTTTCGGGATCGCATCGCGAACAGAGTTGCGTCTGACAGTTCCGGATTATTTCAGTCCTTCAGGCGGGTTTGGCGACCTGGTCATCGGCGTGAAGCAACAACTCGGCCCGACGCCGGGCGCCTTCGACATTTCGCTGGTCGCATCCGTGAGCCTGCCGAGTGGTGCGCACGGGATTTCGAGTGGCGGCTACGATCCGTTTGTGCAATTGCCCTGGTCCCGGGCGTTGTCAGCAAACTGGACCGTTGCCGGGATGTTCTCAGCCTATTGGCCCACGGAACAAGGCCGTCGAAATGTGACCGGTGAGACCACCGCGCTCATCGATCGGCAGCTGACCAAGGCCTTGGACACATTTGTCGAATACGCGGGCGACTTTCCAGAACGAGGAATGACGCGTCATCTGATCCACTTCGGCACGACGTTCAAAGCGACGCCTCACCAACAACTGGATTTGCACGTGGGAGTGGGCTTGTCTTCGCCTGCTATGAATCACTTCATCGGCGTCGGTTATTCCTTTCGTCTGCAGGCGATCCACCATTCAGTGACGCCGCCGCCGGCCAGCGCTCGCCGGGCTGTCATTCCGCCGGCCTAACGAGACGCGATGTTCCGGCGGACGGCAGACGGACTGATCACCTGACGCGCTTGTTCCCGGCAGCCTTTGCGTATTTCGACAGGAACGCGCTGCTGGGGCCGGTCGTCGCGTTCGTCGGTCGGTCCACAACCGAAACCGGCGATCCCGGCGAACCTTTCGCGCGCCTGCAGTGGGTCGATCGTCGTGCGTGAACGGTAACCGCTCGTCGGAAGTGATCTTCCCCAATCGGGATGATCCGGTCGAGACATTCTTCGTATTCGACCGCTCGACCCCCGCTCCGCCAACGTATTCGCATTCGGGCCTTACACCGCGTCACGACTCGACCCTGCCTCGCTGAGCTGTTCGCGCACCGACGCGCTCCACGCCACATTCCGGTCGCAATCCTCAACCGCTATCGCGCCTTCACACCCCGAACGGCGCCCACAATCATCCGATTGACAGCCGCCAACGCCACGCCCCCTTCGTCCGGTGATGGAATCGTCGCGAACCCGATGGCGGAGGCTTTCGGGTAGCGGCTGAAGATCTTCTCGAACAGGTCGGCGAGTTCCTGGCTGGACGGCCCGCCCGGCACCTTGTTCTGATGCGCCATCACCTCACGCTCGTCAAGGACGTCCATGTCGATGTGTACGTAAATCTTGTCCACTTGGCGGGCAAGCCGGTCGAGTTGAGCAAAGAGCGCCGGCGATGCTCTGCGCACGTCGTCGACGCTGACTTGCTCGATGGCGGACTCGTCCAGCAACTGCTGCTCCAGCGGATCGACGAGCCGCACGGCGCCCATCACGATATTGCGGTCTGATAGCGGAGGGTCAAGATGTGCATCGAGCCGCATGCGCTGGAGCGCGCGACCGGTCGCGACCGCCACCGGCATCCCACCGAGCGATCCGCTCCGCGTGGTCTCGGGCGTGTTGAAGTCGGGGTGCGCGTCGAGCCAGAGCATCCCGATGCGGACGGGATCGCGGGTTGGGCCCGAGTGCTGGAGACCGGCGACCATGCCAGGCATCGACGGGCAGGTGGCGTACAGGCCAACATTGAAATATCCGTCACGCTCGTTTTTCGCGACGATGTCGGCAAAATGGCCGAGCGCCATTCCGAGCCGCTTCCACCCGCCGTACTCGGTGTTTTCTTCCGCCGTCAGCGCGGCAACATCAACTCGCACGGTCGCGCCGAGAGCCGCCAGCTGTTGCTGAATACCACCTTCCGCCATCGTGCGTGGGCCGGGCGACGTCCCGTTGGGCGAAAACGGTTGCTGCGCGAGTGCCACACGGAGCTTGCCGTCTGGTCCGGCGTAGCGCTGTTCCATCAGCGCGGGTGCCGACAGGAGGACCACCATGACGAAGCTCGCCGCGCCGATCTGGAATCGCATCGCTGAAATTCTACACGTGCCTGCCGCTTGCCAACGTTCGACGAGAGCTGAATCCAATCCAACGTTGCTGCGCGCCGCCAGGACCGCCGGCTCGGGTTTAACCCCGACGCTGCGTGGTGACCATGGACCCCGATCGCCTGAATCGCGCCGGCGTCCGGCGGCGGCATTCTGTCTTGACGATTCCAACTGGCTTCAGGCCGGGCTGCTCGTTTGGCCGGCTCGGCCCCTCGATCGGTGAGTCGCCTTTGACAGCCCGGGGTGGCTCATGGCGCGTTCGGACGGAACACGCAAAGATCGGCGATCGTCGAACCTTACACCACGATGCGCCTGCCGGTTCTCGCCGTTCTGACAATATCGCTCGGGGTCTCGCCTCCCGTCTCGCGACCCGCCAACTTCACCGCGCCGCCTGAACCGCCGCAGTTCGACCTCACCAATGCGGGACAGGCGCTTCTACTCAAGGAGGCGGCGAACGCCTCATTCTTCATGCTTGGCGAGCTGCACGGCGAGAGGGAGATTCCCACGCTGATCGAGCAGATCTGGCCGTCGATGTGGAAAGCGGGCTATCGCCATATCGCCGCAGAAATCAGTCCGTGGGCGGCAAGCCGCCTGGAGGCCGGAAGGGCTGATCCGCCCATTATCGGCTTGTGGACTCCGGCGGAAGCCGCGGCGGTTACCGCGTTGAAGAAGGACGCCGCCGACGTGCTGTGGGGTTGCGATATCGAGGAAATCCGACCGCAGTGGCTCATCCGTGATCTGGCGTCGGCGAATCCAACGGACCGGAATCTCGAGGCGGCCGTCGCGGCCGCCGGATCGGTCTATCAACGTCAGACGGCGCCCCGGCTTCTTGAGTACGTCACCGCCGCCCGACTGACGACAGACCTGATGATGAACGGCGTATCGCTGCGGAGGAGTGTCGTTCAGACGCTCGAAGTCGAAGCAGATCGGTCAGCCGGAGCGTCCCTGCGGGCATCGCTGCGTCGTGAAGCGGTGATGAAGGCTCTCTTTCACGAGCACTGGAAGAGCGCGGGTGGGCAAAGCAAGGTGTTCCTGCGTTTTGGTCGAAACCATCTCCACCGCGGCTACGACAGACGTGGAGTGTCGACGCTGGGCAACTTTGTCGCGGAGCTTGGAGGCGCCGAGCATCGCCCCGTGTTCAACGTGGCGGCGTTTGCCGCCGGCGGCAAGATCTCGTTGATGGGCGGGGCAACCGAGTTCGACGAACGCAGTGACGATCCGGCCTTCGCCTATCTCGCATCTGTGGCACGATATCCCGCGACCGTATTCGACTTGCGGCCGATCCGCCAGGCCCTCCACCGACTACCGGAAGGCGGCCGTTCTGACATCGAGGCAAGTTTGGTGTACTGGGCGGACAGCTATGACGCGATAATCTTTTATCGAACCGTCACGCCCCGGGAACATTGAGGTCACGTCCTGGAGCCAGCTCCAGGACACCCCGGGCCATGACACACAACCGGGCAATGGGACTAGCAGGTTCGACCCGTATCGACGTCACCGGTCACCGATCTGATCTCGGTCGCTGGCGGACTGCACAGCGGCCTGCCGAAGCGCACCTCCGCGATTACGTCCTTGGTTACTTCGCGAGCGAGGGCTGCTTGCCCAGGCCGTTGCATGAGCGGCACCTTCCATTACGTGAAGTCGTGATCGTGTTGAACTTCGCTGATCCTCATCGAATCATCGACCCATCGGATCCGAAGCGCACAACCGAGCACAGAAACGCATGGGTCGTCGCTCTGCAGCATCGCCATCAGATCCGCGAGGCGTTCGGAGCTCGGGACTTTATGGTGATTCGCTTCACGCCAATCGGCGCACAGATGCTTCTGGGCGCGCCGATGGACCTCCTGACGGATCGTGTTCTTGCACTGGAGGATGTCGATAGTCGATTTTCGCGGCTCCTCACGCGCCAGGCGGAGGCCGCACACGACTGGGCCGTTCGGTTTGACATCGTCGAAACCATAATCGCTGAACGATTGGCGTCGGCGCCTCCCCCTCCGGCGGGTCTGCTCCATTCATGGCGGATACTCCAGGAGTCTCCCAATCATGTCGATTTGGCACGGCTTCCGGTTGAATTCGGATGCAGCCGGCGCCATCTGATCGCGCAGTTCCACAAATATTTCGGCATGCCTCCCAAAATGATCGCCAGGATCAGCCGCTTCCATCTGGCTGTCGCAGCGGTCCATCGCCTGGGGCGACGACCTTCACCGTATGCTGAGGGAAGACCGTATCTCGATTGTCAGGCAGACAAGAGCGTTCGCACCGCCACAGAGACGATGATGCGGTGGGCGGATCTGGCGCTCGACTGCGGCTATTACGACCAGTCCCATTTCATCAACGAGTTCAGGTATTTCTCCGGCCTGAGTCCCCTCGAATTCCTGCAACGGACTCGCCACGAGTAGCCAGCACCGTCACTGACGGTCAAATTTTTCCAATACGCCGCGCCGTTCGCGTGCGATAAGGACGTATCGGTGCATTTGCGAACTGCAAAAGGAAACCCGATGGAAATCCCTACTCAAGCCGAGATCGAGGATAAGCTTCGCGGCGAAGATCTCGACACATGGCTCGATTTGTGGCGCGCGGAGCAGGGTCCCGCCAAGCCAGCCGCGCTGAAGCTCATCACCGCCGCGATTCCATTTCCGATTGACCAGAGCCTGCGGGTTTTGGACGTGGGCTGCGGGCCAGGCGACGCCGGCCGCGTCATTCACTCGCGATTTGAGCACGCGCGGCTCGATTTCGTGGATCGGAATGAGTTCTTCGTCTCGCTGTGCGGCGCGGTCAATCGCCGCGATGGTATTTGCGGGCAGACGTGGGTGCGTGATCTGTCGGAACCAAACTGGCGGCGCGATTTGGCGAGCGACTATCACGTCGTGGTGGCCGTCAACGTCGTGCACTGGTTCAACTTGGCGAGAGCCGCTCAACTTTTCGGCGACATCTTTCAGTCACTCCGGTCCGGTGGCGTGTTTCTGCTGATTGAACCGGCAGGAGCGGAACCGGCGTTTGCGCAGGGGTTCGATGCGTGGCAGAAGGAACAGCCAAGCCAGCACAAGTACGAAGATTGGCGGCGCTTCTGGTCGCAAGTGAACGTTCTATTGGGCCACGACTATGGCTTTCTCGGCGATCCTGACCATCAAAATCGCATCGGGGACGGGCTGTCT
>JBPYEE010000742.1:0-8836 GCA_051985095.1 Vicinamibacterales bacterium
CGCGTTCCGAGAGGAACCACAGCTGCCTGGCGTCGATCCACCCGAACGATGGATCGGCCGGCCCGAAGCCGCCCACCTCGCGTACCCAGGCATCGTCGTGCAGCTGGTCGACGACCCGCGTCTTGCCGCTGTCGGCGTCGACGGTCACGAGCCACCGATCCTTGTTGTCGGCGGCGCGCACGTGCGCGACGACAAGCGTGCCGTCGGCTGAAATCTGCGGCATCCCCCACCGGACGCCGCGCGTCCCGGCAAATCCCGCGTCCGCCCGCTCGGTGCTGCCGGTTTCGAGGTTCATGATGACGAGAAACCGCTTCTCCTGCACATCCCCGACGAAGGTGCGTGCCGGAATCTCCTCGGTGTAGCTCGACTCGGTCACGTAGTTCGGCACATTCGGCCGCTTGGCGGTGTCGGTGCGTTCCGCGACGATGATGAACACACGTTTGCCGTCGGGCGCGAGCTGCAGATCCGGCGCCGTCTGGCGTTCTGCCAGTTCGTACTTCGGCAGCGCCGTTGCCTTGTCCTTCTCCTCCTTCTTCCGCTTCCGCTCGGCTTCCACGCGCGTATGCGTGATCAAGGTTTCTTCTTCGGTCTTGATGAACTTCTGGCTGTCGGTCGTGCGCGCATCGGATTTGTGCGGCACGACGTCGGTCAGCTGCTCGATCGCGCCGGTGTCGAGCGGGACCAGATACAGGTTGTTGTCCCGGACAAAGGTCACTGCCGTCTCGTGGCGCGCCCAGCGCGGGTTCGACTCGCTGCCGGTCGTGCGGGTGATCTGATGCCGGGTGCCACTGACCGAGTCGACGATGGCGATGTCGCCCTGATCCGCAAACAGGATGCGGCGGTGAGCGGTGTCCCACGCGCCGGCGACTGGCGGCGCGGCCTTGCGCTCGGCGTCGTTCAAACGTCGCAGGTTCGCGCCGTCGCGCTCCACGACCCAGGTCGACGCCTCCTCCTCGCCGGCGTGACGCCACTCGAAATACAGGCGGGATGAATCGCCGGACCACCGCACACCCGACGGCGGATACCCGACCAGCTTGGGCCCGCGCATGATGCTGTCGACGGTCAACGGGAATGCCTGGGCCGCGAGCCCAACGGGCGGGGCGGTGGCCACGATCAGCGCGACGGCGGCGAAACCCGCCGTCACACGGGCAGAACTGCGCATGAAGACCTCAAAAAAGGGGGCCCATTATACAATTCGGCTGAACCAATCTCGCTCACCCGACGTCTACTGATCAGAATTGCCCAAGTTGTTATTGCCCAAGTTGTTGATGGAGTCAGCACATGCGTAAGAGTCTTGTCCGCACCCTCGCCACCACCTGCGCGCTGGGGCTCGCGGCCCTGCCGGTGTTCGCGCAAACGGGGCCCCTGCGGCTGAACGGCAGCGCGGTCGCCGCGGCAGAGGCGGCGACGCAGGAGAACGAGACCAGCCGCCCGCTTTCGATCGACGATGCCGTGAAGCTGGCGCTCGAGCAGAATCTGGGCATCCGCATCCAGCGGATCGATCCGCAGATTCAGGACGTCGGGATCGCGCAGTCGCGGTCCTTCTGGGCGCCGCTGGTGAGCTCGGCGGTAAATCGCAACGTCGTCAATCAGCCGACGACCAGCATCTTCAGCCCGGGCTACGCCAGCGGCACGATGAACGCGAACGTCACGATGGCGCAGACGCTGCCGTGGGGCGGCAACTACACGACCGGCTGGATCAATCAACGCGTGACGACGACCAACATCTTCAATAACTACACGCCTCAGCTCTACTCAAACGTCCAGTTCAACTATACGCAGCCGTTGCTGCAGAACTTTTCGATTGATCTCATCCGCCAGCAGGTGAAAACCAGCCAGAAACTGCGCGAACTGTCGGACGTTCAGCTGGAGTCGGTCGTCGCCCAGACGACGCGCCAGGTGCGCGATGCGTACTGGGATCTCGTCTACGCGATCAGCAATCTCAAAGTGTCGCAGCTGTCGCTCCAGCTGTCGCAACAGTTCCTCAAGGACAACCAGCGGCGGGTCGAGATCGGCACGCTGGCGCCGATCGACATCGTCCAGGCCCAGGCCGAAGTGGCCAGCAACGAAGCCGGAGTGATCGTCGCCGATGCGGCCATCAAGACGGCGCAGGACAATCTGCGGGCGCTGATCCTGGATCCGGCGCAAGCGGACTTCTGGACGGTCACGTTCGACCCGACCGACGAGGCCTCCTTCCTCGCGCAATCGGTCGACGTCGACGCCGCCGTGCGCGCCGCCCTCGAAAAGCGGACCGACATCCTCGCCGCGAAGAACAGCCTGGGGCAGAGCGACACCAACCTGAAGTTCTACCACAATCAGATCCTGCCCCAGGTGAACCTGCAGGCCAACTACGGCGCCATCTCGTACGGCGGCGTGCAGCTGTCACCGGTGGGTCTGGCCGACATCGGAGCCGGCATCGTTCCGGCGCGCAACGTCGTGTCGCAGCGCGGGTTCGGCTCGGTCCTGGGCGACGTCTTCACCAACGCGTATCCCCAGTGGACCGTGGGGGTGCAGGTCGGATATCCGATCGGGGCGAGCACCGTGCAGGCCAACCTCGCGCGCACGAAGCTGCAATACGAGCAGGCGCAGGCGCAGGTCAAAAACCTTCAGCTCCAGGTCGCGACGCAGGTACGGCTCGCGGCGCGCAACGTCGAGACGAACCTGAAACTCGTGCAGTCGGCGAGCGCCTCGCGCGAGCTCCAGGAAAAGAAGCTCGACGCGGAGGAGAAGAAGCTCGCCGCCGGGATGTCGCAGAGCTTCTTCGTCTTCCAGGCGCAGCGCGATCTCGCAACGGCACGCGTCGCCGAGATTCAGGCGGTCGCCAATTACAACAAGTCGCTCGTCGACTTCCAGGCCGTGCAGGAGGTGCCGCTGCTGCCGCTGAACGCGAACGGGACCGGGAACCCGCAGCCGATCGTGATCGCCGGCACCGGCGCGATCCAGACCGGCAACACCGCCATCGTGCGCGCGCAGTGATCCGGCTCTGCTACACTGCCGCGGGTGCCGAAGCTCTCGGTCACGGTCATCACCAGGAACGAGGCGGCGGACATCAGCGACGCGCTGGCGTCCGTCGCGTTCGCCGACGAACTCATCGTCGTCGATTCGCACAGCACCGATGAGACGGTCGCGCGTGCGCGCGCGCACACCGATCGCGTCATCGTTCGCGACTGGCCCGGCTACAGCGATCAGAAGAACTACGCCGCCTCCATCGCCAGCCACGACTGGATCCTGTCGCTCGACGCCGACGAGCGGGTGACCCCGGAGCTCGCCGCCGAGATTCAAACGACGCTCGCCACGCCGCCAGACCCGTCGGGGTTTCGCATCCCGCGGGTGACCTGGCATCTCGGCCGCTGGATCCGCACGACCGATTGGTATCCCGACTATCAGCTCCGCCTCTACGATCGCCGGTCGGCCCGGTGGACGGGACGCTACGTGCACGAAGGCGTGTCCGTGCGCGGCGCCGTCGGCCGGCTTCGCGGGGAACTGCTGCATTACGCCTACCGCGACATCGCCGATCACCTCGAAACGATCGATCGCTACACGACCGAAGCCGCGCGGCAGATGTACGAGGCCGGCCGGCGCGCCGGCTGGCTGCAGATGGCCGCGCACCCCCCGCTCGCCTTTCTGCGGAATTACGTCGCGCGCGGCGGCGTGCGGGATGGAGCGGTCGGCTTGACGATCTCGGCGCTCAACGCGTATTACGTCTTCCTGAAATTCGCAAAGTTGTGGGAACTATCTTCTCGCTCCACATCGACACGGCCCGAACCTGGCGGGGTGGACAGAATCAGGTCCTGCTGACGGTCAACGGCCTGCGCGCCCTCGGTCACCGGGCGGCGCTCGTGGCACACCCCGACGGTGAACTCCGGCGCCGGGTGTCGGAGGGGCTCGAACTGATCCCGCTCGCGCCGCGGACCGAAATGGACCTCTCCGCGGCCTGGCGGTTCGCGCGCGTCGTGAAGCAGCTGCGTCCGGCGGTGATCCATGCGCACGATCCGCACGGCGTCGCCCTGGCCTCGCTCGCCCTGTCCTTCGCCGGGACGGCAGAGACCCGGCCCGCGCTCGTCGCGGCGCGGCGCGTCGACTTTCACTTGAAGGGGAACTCGTTTTCGCGATGGAAGTATCGACAGGTTGACTGCTACATCGCGGCGTCCGAGGCGATCCGCCGCATGCTGATCGCGGACGGCGTGCCTGCTGACACCGTCGTGACCGTTCATGAGGGCATCGATGTCGATCACGTCGCGGCCGCGCCGCCGGTCAACGTCCGGGAAACGTTCTGGCTGCCGCACCAGGCACCGATCGTCGGCACGGTCGGCGCACTGGTGCCGCACAAGGGACACCGCTACCTGATCGAGGCGGCCCAGCTGGTCGTCCGCCAGATTCCGGATGCGCGCTTCATCATCCTCGGCGAAGGCGACCTGCGCGCGCACCTCGAACGCCTCGTCCGTGATCACGCGCTGGAGAAGCACGTGCTGCTCCCGGGCTTCCGGATCGACGTGCTCGGCTGCATCAAAGGATTCGACCTGTTCGTGATGAGTTCGGTCACCGAGGGGCTCGGCACGTCGCTGCTCGACGCCATGGCGTGCGAGCGATCGGTTGTGGCGACCACTGCCGGCGGGATCCCCGAAATCGTGGAAGACGGCGTGACGGGCCTCGCCGTGCCGCCCCGCGACCCCCGCGCGCTGGCCGACGCGGTGGTCCGCCTGCTCGCTGACGCGCCGCTGCGGACGCGCCTGGCAATCGCCGGGGCCGCCCGGGTCCGCGAGCGGTTCACCGTCGAGCGGATGGTCGAGGAGACCGCCGCCGTCTATTCGCGCCTGACGGAGGATCGCGGCGCTGTGAAGGTTCCACTCTGAAGTCGATGCGCGCCAGGTGCGCCTTGAGCGCCGAGGCCTGCGGGTACTGCATGCCGATGTGGCACAGCGCGAAGTCGTACTTCACCGGATCCGCCGGATCGAACCGCCGCAGGAATCCGGTGATGTCCTCGGCCATCCGCCAGCCCGGGCTGGTGTACCGCGTCAGGCGGGCGCAACGGCCGACGCGGATCACATGGGTGTCGAGCGGGATAATGAGCTGGGAGGGGGACACGCGCGTCCAGACGCCGAGATCGAGTCGATCCCGGCGCACCATCCAGCGCAAGAACAGGTTGAGGCGCTTGCAGGCGCTGCCGCCCGAGGGCCGCGGGAAGAAGTACCGAACGCCCGGCGACGTGACGTCCAGCGCGAGCGCGCGGGCCGAAAAGCTGTCCAGCATCGGACCGACGTCGTCGGTCCGCCCGACGGCGGACTCGACGAAAAAGCGTTCGATCGAACCGGAGCGGTCGATCATCTGGCGGATGAGCCAGAGGAGCGCCACCAGATCGCGTCCGCGGATCCAGCGGTGTCCGGTCGCCTCGAACCGCCTGGCCTCGCGGCGCGGATCGAACGCCGCGATATACGCCGCCGGGGATGGCCCGGTAATGGTGGCGACGCGCTCGATGGCCTGCAGCACGCTGGCCACACGTCCAAACGCCAGCGAGGCGGCAAGGAACCCCACCGCCTCGCGGTCCGCGGGGGTCGAATAGCGGCGCACGATCTGGATTGGGTCGGTCGCCGCGTCGGGCGCGTTGAATTCCGTGTACAGCCGGTCGAGCGTCTGCTTGAGCAAGAGTATGATTTTCGCATGCTGCGGTTCCTGCTGAAAGCGCTCCTCGCGATCGTGGTGCTTGGCGCGCTTGGCGCGGGCGCGGCCTACGCGCTCATGCGACGGTCGCTGCCGGTTGTCGATGGCGCGCTGACGGTCAGCGGGATCAGCGCGCCGGTCGAGATCCTTCGAGACCACAGCGCGATCCCGCACATCTTTGCGACGACGCGAGCCGACGCGGCGTTCGGCCTCGGCTACGCGCACGCGCAGGATCGTTTGTGGCAGATGGAATTCCAGCGCCGGATCGGGTTCGGCCGCCTGTCCGAGATTTTCGGTTCGGCGACGATCCCCGAGGATCGATTCCTGCGGACCGTGGGATTCGGCCGCGCGGCCCTCAGCGCGTGGAATCGGACGCCAGCGTGGGCCCAGCAGCAGATCAACGATTACGTCGCCGGCATCAATGCATTCATTGCGACCCATCACGGCAGCGCTCTGCCGCCCGAATTCTCGCTGCTTCGCTTCGAACCGCAACCGTGGTCCGGAGTAGATGTGGCGGTGTGGGTGAAGATGATGGCGTGGGATCTGAGCGCCAATTACTCGTACGAGCTGCTGCGCGCCGACCTCCTCCGCGCGGTGGGTCTCGCGCGGATGCGGCAGCTGATGCCGCCCGACGATCCGACCAGCCTGACCATTGTCGGTGACGGCGGTGAGACGGAGAGCTCCACCACCAGGCACGAGCACCCGCGCATCGGCGCGTTCGCACCGGCACGTTCGCTGCTGACCGCCCCCTTTGCCGCGACCGGTTTGATGCCGGCGCCCGACGGCCTCGGGTCGAACAACTGGGTGGTCGACGGCACGATGACGGCGAGCGGCAAGCCGATGCTCGCCAACGATCCACACCTCACGTTGAAGATTCCGTCGACCTGGTACCTGGCGCACCTCTCGGCACCGGACTGGGAGGTGATTGGCGCGACGCTGCCGGGCGTGCCCGGCGTCGTCCTCGGACGCAACCGTCGCATCGCCTGGGGGATGACCAACGTCGCGGCCGACGTCGAAGACTTGTTTCGCGAGCACCTCGATCCGGACGGCCGCTCCGCCGAATTTCGAGGTGCCTCCGAACCGCTCACCATCATCCCGGAAACCATCGTCGTGAAGGGCGCCCGGCCGGTCGTCGTCAATGTCCGGATCACCAGGCACGGGCCGCTCGTGTCCGATGCCATCAACGTCAACGAGGCGGAGTCCACACGCGCCCTGAAGTCGCCGCCGCTCGAACCCCTGGCGCTGCGGTGGACCGCGCTCGATCCGGAGGACCCGACGATCGTCGCGCTCCTCAAGGTGAACGAGGCCGGCAACTGGAGTGACTTCACCGATGCGCTCCGATCGTTTGTCGTCCCGTCGCAGAATTTCGTCTATGCCGACGTCGACGGCCACATCGGCTACTACGCACCGGGCCGGATCCCGATTCGTGCAAGCGGCGATGGCACGTTGCCGGCAGACGGGTGGACCGGCGACGCCGAGTGGACCGGCTGGATACCGTTTGACCGGCTCCCGCACCTGTACGATCCGCCGGAACACTTCATCGTCACCGCCAATAACCGCCCGGCGCCGGCGACCTACCCCTACCTCATCGGCTCCGAGTTCTACACGCCGTACCGTGCGCAGCGGATCGTCGACCTCCTTCGGGGACGGACGAAGCTGACGCCTGGCGATTTCGCCGCGATTCAGCGCGATACCGTGTCGCTGCACGCCCGGGATTTACTGCCGCTGTTGTTGCTGCACGTCCACCCCGAGGCGGAGGCGGACCGCCGCGCGGTCGAGATCCTCCGACCGTGGAACTTCGATGCCGCGGCCGATAGCCGCGCGGCGGCGATCTTTCAGGCGTGGTTCTACGCGCTCGGGCCTGCGATCGTTCGCGACGACCTGGGGCCGCTCGTGAGCGACGCCTACAATCTCAAGACGATCTTCATGGCTCGATTCGTCGAGCGCACCATCGCGGCCAACGACGCCTCCTGGTGCGACGACCAGACGACGGCCGACCGCCGCGAGACGTGCGACGAGGTCGTGACGACGGCGCTGCGCGGCGCGGTCGCGGACCTGACGCGGCGGATGGGTGGCGATATGTCCCGCTGGCGGTGGGACGGCGTCCACCGCGCGATGTTTCCCCACCAGGGGCTGGATGCCGTCGCTCTGCTGCGCCCTCTGGTCAGCCGCTCGATGCCCAACGCCGGCGACTGGAGCACGGTCGACGTCGGCACGGTCGTCGCCGATCACCTGTACGAGCAGCATGTGGCCGCGGGGTATCGACAAATCGTCGATCTGTCGCCCACCGACGACAGCCGGTTCCTCGATGCGGTCGGCGCGTCCGGCCATCCGCTGTCGCCCCACTACGATGACTTTCTCGCCGATTGGCGCGCCGTCCGGTATCGATCGATGACCCTCGACCGGCGGCGCATCGAGAGTGGCGCGATCGGACGCCTGCGGCTCGTGCCGTCGGGCCGCGATTCGAAGTGAGCCGCCGCCGTCCCGGGGGCCTTCAGCCTCGCCCGCTCAGCCAGGTCCCCCGCTCGTAGACGATCCGTCCACCGACCAGCGTGGCCGCCACGGCGCCGCGCAGGCGCCAGCCGTTGAAGGGGGTATTCCTCGACTTCGAGCGCATCGATTCGGTCGAGACGGTCACCGTCAGGTCCGGCGCAAGGATGGAAATGTCCGCCGGCGACCCCTCGGTCAGCGCGCCGCCCGGAACGTTCAGAATCTTCGCCGGGTTCCACGACAGCAGTTCGACCAGGCGGGAGACCGGGATCAGTCCGGCATGCACGAGACGATCGAAGCAGAGCGAGACGGCGGTTTCGAGTCCCGTGATGCCGAACGGCGCGTGATCGAACTCGACCTGTTTCTCGTCGTAGTGATGCGGCGCGTGGTCGGTGGCGATGACGTCGACGCTGCCGTCTTTGATGCCGGCCAGCATCGCATCGCGGTCGGCCGCCGTGCGAAGCGGCGGATTCATCTTGACGTTCGTGTCGTACGGAACCGGTGCACCAAGCATCCGGTCGGTCAGCACGAAATGATGCGGCGTCACCTCGCAGGTCACACGAGTGCCCCGCGTTTTCCCCCAACGAACCGCCGCGAGGGTCTGCCGTGCGCTCGTGTGCGCAAGATGGACCGAGCCGCCGGTCAGCTCGGCGAGGGAAATGTCGCGCAGCGCCATGATCGATTCCGC